>CANJEC010000138.1 GCA_947473395.1 Actinomycetota bacterium
CGAAGAGGTTTTGACTTTGCCAATAAACATGAAATCAGCAGAGAAGATGGCGCTCTCTAAAAACTCATGACCCGTGAGCAGGGAGACGCAGCCCGTCAGGATGGCAAACAACATGCCGACTCCCAAGAAAGTTGTGGCAGGTATTGAAATGCTTCGCGACAGTGCTGAGCTACCACCCGCTACATATCGCAGGCCAAGTGCGCAGGAGGCCACCAGACCACCTGCGAAACCACCGCCGGGCTGATTATGGCCGGCGAATAGCAAGTACAGCGACAGGAGTAACAAGGTATGGAACTCGGCTTGCACACAGAGATCAAGGATCACCGATCGTCGCTGGGTCATGGCTCAACCTCGGCAGGTGATCTCTTGGCACGAACGAGTGCTGCCACCCCAAGCGCTGCTACGGCAAGCACCACGATTTCTCCCATGGTGTCAAAGCCGCGGAAGTCCACCACGATCACGTTCACCACATTGTTGCCACCAGCCTCTGAATAGGCTTTGTCGAGATACTCGCCCGAGATACTCGGCTCTGTTCTTGCGCCAATTGCAAACAATGTGAAGAGGAAAACGAATACGCCGGCAAGCAGCGCTATTGCAATCTGGGCGCCTTGGCTTCTGCGGAACTTCGACCGAACAAAGTCGGCAGGAAGATGCCGAAAGGCCAGCACAAACACACCCACACCGAGGGTCTCGATCAGCAACTGGGTGATTGCTAGATCCGGTGCTCCTTGAATCACAAACAGAGCAGCCATTCCATAGCCCACTGCTCCAACAAGCAGCACGGCGGCAAAGCGTCGGCGCGCAACAGCCGCTGCACATGCGCAGACAATCATGATGAGACCAACCACCACCTGCATTGGAGAGTCGGCGAACCAAAGATCTGGCATCACGCCGTCACTCAGCAAGGGAATCCCCGGAAGCACAATCATCGTAAGCAAGATGACGCCTAAGTAGATTGGCAAAGACCCGTGCTGCACAAAGCCTGTTACTGCATCAGCACCCTCGAGCAATCCCTTTACTGTGCGGTCGTAGCCTCGTTGGGCGCTAGGAACCTTGGGCATCGACTCTTGCAGTTTCTCAACTCGTAGCCGCCACCAGAACAAGGCACAACCAGCACCGATTGCTACTGCCGAGAGCGCAAGAGCCTGGGTAAACCCATGCCACAGTGCCAGGTGGTGTTCAGTGCGAACTCCGACTAGCGATGCGTAGGCGCGGGCGATGACGGGGTCGATGAGCGAGGGAAAGAGGCCGAACAACAGAGTCAGCGCAGCGAGAACAAAGACGGGGAAAAGAAACATCTTCGAGGGTTTTGGAACTTGCTGCCCCACACCTTCACTGCGCACAGAACTCTGATGCGGAATCATGCTGACTGGCCGAGGGCCAAACGCACCCCACACAAATCGAGCGCTGTACGCCACCGTAAAGGAAGAGCCAATGACGACGCCGATCAGAACTAGAACTCCCCAAGCGAATCCAGTTTCTCCGAGCGCGCCGAGCGCCTCTTCTTTTGCAAGAAATCCAAAGAGCGGAGGGATTCCTGCCATCGATGCAGCAACCACACCGGCTGTGGCGGCGACTACGGGCCACTGCGCTCCCAGCCTGTCGAGTTTCCGCAGGTCTCGGGTCTTGCTCTGATGGTCGATGATCCCAACCAACATGAACAGCGCAGCTTTGAAGATGCCGTGCGCTAGCAGCAAGGTACAGCCAGCAAAGATTGACTCCCTGGTACCTACGCCAAAGAGGAGCATCATCAGCCCCAGTTGGCTGATAGTCCCGTAGGCAAGCAGCAATTTCAGATCATGCTGGCGCAGCGATCGGTAAGCCCCGAGCAACATGCTGGCGAGTCCAAAGCTGATGACGAGCGGCCGCCACAGACTGTAGTCAGCAAAGGCCGGCGTAAACCGAGCGACCAGGTAGACCCCGGCAGTCACCATTGTGGCCGAGTGGAGATACGAACTGACCGGAGTGGGCGCATTCATGGCCCGAGGGAGCCAACTATGAAACGGCACTTGGGCCGACTTTGTGAACGCTCCGATCAGAACTAGTACCAGCGCAACATTGACCACCGAACCGGACGGCGGTCGCGCTAGAAGCTCAGCCATTGAGTAGGTTCCGGCAGCTTCACCGAGCAGCACAAACCCGCCCAACATGGCGAGTCCTCCCATGCCGGTAATGAGCAACGCCTGCATAGCTCCTGATCGCGCAGCCGTCTTTTCGTCCTCGATGCTGATCAACAAGTACGAGGTGATCGAGGTGAGTTCCCAGAACAAGAACAGCGCCAGCAAGTTGTCGGCAAGAACCAATCCGACCATGGACCCGGAGAACAACAGCAGCGTTGCGGCGAAACGGCCGATGATGGGCTCTGCATGGAAATACGACCCGGCATAGAGAAAGACCAAGACTCCTATTCCTGCCACAAGCGACAGCATGAGAAAGGCGAATCCGTCAAAGCGAAGCCCAAGAGTTAGGCCAAGCTGCGGCACCCAAGCTGCCTGCTCTATGAGCGGGCCTGAACCGGAGATCTGGCCATAAGCCCAGATACCCCAGATGAAAGCTGCTGCAGGTACAGCCGCAGCTACATAGAACACTCCCCTGCCGATACGCGAAGCAAGAACTGGAAGTACTGCCGCTACGCACCCGAAGGCCAGGATCAGGACAAACATGTGTAGCTCTTAGACCGAGGGCTCAAGCACATGCATGAGCGCCAGTCGGATCTCGTCTTGATGCTCAGAATCTTGCACTTGGCCGCCACCAGCCAACGTTAAGTAAAAGGTGTCGATCACGTCTTCACCCATGGTGTGGATTTTTGCCGAGGAGACGTTCAGATCTAGGTCTGCGAGAGCGCGAGTAAGCCCGTACAGCAACCCGATGCGGTCTGGTCCCACCGCCTCGAGCACGGTCGCACTGGCAGTTGCGTCGTTATCGAATCTCACCCGAGAAGGGAACTGGCTTGGCCCACGGAGCGGTCTACGGCGGGCCCGCCTGACACGGTCCTCGAGTCGAGCTTGAACGGCAAGGCGGCCTTCCAATGACTTCAAAATATCGTCTCGGACGTCATCCCAAGGCAGCACTGCCGAGCCTCCGACTGTTACTTGGAATTCGTCTAGTGCTACTCCGTTCTCGGAATAGACGTTTGCTCCCACTACATCAAGATCATGAAGAGCTAAAGCGCCCGCTACTCGAAAGAATACGCCGAGGCGGTCAGGGCAGACCACTGTAATTCGCTCCCCCTGAACCGAAATATGAATCCCTGGGGTCTGCATGAGTAGTCGTTGCTCATCGTTCGGAAAGCTTGACCTTTCAGAGCGCTCCTCGACCCCATTGAGCAGGTTGGCAACTCGACTCGAGAGCTGCTCTACCAGCTGTGCCTTCCATGGCCCCCAAGAGGTTTCCCCAGTTGAGACGCCATCGGCTTCTGACAATGCCCGCAGCAAGGCCAAACGATCGGGGGTCTCAACTATCTTCGCCACTCCCTCGATGGTCGCGGGATCATCAAGGTCTCGACGAGTTGCAATTTCGGACAAGAGAAGGTGATTGAGTACCAGGAACTCGAGAGTCGCTTGGTCCTCGGAATCAAATCCCATTCGGGCCGCAATGACGGTGGTGAGTTGCATGCCCACTTCGCTGTGGTCCCCGGGGTAGCCCTTGCCGATATCGTGCAGGAGCGCAGCAATCACCAACAAGTCGGGCCGTGGCGTGCGATGAGCTAGTGATGCCGCCTCGGCGCTGCACTCCAAGAGGTGCCGATCAACGGTGTAGTGATGAAACACATTGCGTTGCGGCAGACTCCGGCAAGGTGCCCACTCGGGAATGAGTGGAGTCCACAGCCCGAACTGGTCCAGAGTTTCAACCACTGGGATCGAAGCAGATCCATGGCGCAGCAAGTCGACAAATAACTTTTGAGCGCTCGCTGGCCAAGGGTCCGACAAGGCAGGCGCAAGTGCTAGCGCCTCCAGCGTACGGCCCTCGATTCGTGCCGAGTTCTGGGCCGCAGCAAGGGCCACCTGCAGCACGACAAGGGGGTCAGTGACGGGTACTGCATCCACTGCGAGGCAGACTCGCGCATTGCGTAACACCAGAGAGTTGTCGAGCTGACGTTCCCTACGGAAGCGATCCCGAAAAGGCCCACCCAGGGACAACTTGACCTCATGAAAGCACTCGTCCGTGGCCCACGCAATCGTTCGACCCGCTGCGGCAACTCGGGCCATGAGTAGGTCAGCGTCAGCATCACCGACTGCAGCAGCTACGGCATCTTGCTCCTGCATCAGCAGTTGGTCACCTGGGCGCGCAGTGCACCTGTGCAACTCGATTCGCACTGCTAGAAGTTCATCGTAAGCAGGGGCCAAGGAGTCCAGGACGGACTCGTCGATATCGGCGCCCGCCGCTCGTGCCCAACTCAGCGCGTGAACATCGCGCAGCCCGCCGCGGCCGTCTTTTAGGTCGGGCTCTAAATCAAATGCCAGTTCTCCTGACACGCGATGGCGCTCTTCAACTGAGCTGCTCAGTTCGTTCAGCCAGCGCTTCCCGCGTTTACGCCAGTTCACCTTGGCCTTTTCTGCAAGTTCCGCAGTCAAGTCTGCGTCACCGGCTATGTGACGGGCCGAGAGCAACGCAGTAGCAGTAACGAGGTCATCGTTCGCTAAGGCAAGCGTGTCCTTCGTACTGCGTACTGCATGGCCGAGCTTGAGCCCAGCATCCCAGATCGGATACCACAGCGCGTCAGCTATCGCCGCTACCTGCTGCGCAGGAGCATCGCGAGCATGAAGCAGAAGTAGATCTAGGTCTGATTGAGGGGCAAGCTCACAACGGCCTTGGCCACCCACGGCAACAAGAGCAACCCCAGTCGCCCCAGCATCGCTTGCCTCAAAGATTTCGACCAGCCAGGACTCAATCAACTCGGTATAGGCGATACAAAAATCTCGCCCTTGGAGTTGACGGTCGTCCAAGAAGTCGCTGCGTTGCAGAGCGTAGGACATGTCTTCCTTAATCTACCGAACGCAAGGAACCCGGGAGCGACCCTGCGGATTCTTGCGCTTGCCATCACAACACGTGCAACAACCTGCGGCTCGGAAACTGCTCAGACTGCGTCGACTCCATGTTCGCCAGTGCGGATTCTGACAAGGTCTTCAACATTGGTGACCCAGATCTTGCCATCGCCGATCTTGTCTGTCTTGGCTGAGGTAGCGATGACCTCTACTACTGCTGCGGCCTCGGAATCATCCACGATGATTTCAATTTTGACCTTTGGCAGAAAATCCACCTGATACTCAGTGCCTCGATAGGTCTCGGTGTGGCCGCCTTGACGACCAAATCCGCGCACCTCGGTGACTGTCATACCCACTACCCCGGCTGCCTTCAAGCCATTCTTCACA
>CANJEC010000139.1 GCA_947473395.1 Actinomycetota bacterium
ATGATGCGCGTACCAATTCGGCAACCACTCAACCATGAACAAGGGCAGAATGAGTCATGAGTTCACTCACTACGAATCACCGCTTACTCATCGACGGCCAGCTCCGTGCAGCAACCGGTGGCGCCACCTTCGACAACATCAATCCCACTACCGGCCAAGTTGCTGGGACGGCACCGGATGCAACCGCAGCCGATGGCGAAGAAGCGCTCAGCGCAGCTCGTCGAGCCTTTGATGAAACCGACTGGGCCAACGATGTAGCGCTACGCGTTCGGGTTCTGCGTCAACTCGATGATGCGCTTCGAGCGCATGAGCAAGAGCTCACCGAGATCACTGTGACCGAGGTTGGAGCCCCACTTGGGTCATGCGCAACGGTTCAGGTTCACGAGCCTCTTGCAGTAGTGGAATGGTTTGCCAACCTTGCCGAGTCATATGACTGGAGCACCGACTTGGGTGTGCGAGACACCATGGGTGGCCCAGCGCGCCGGTGGATTGAGCGCGAGCCAATTGGAGTGGTCGCAGCTATTACTCCGTGGAACGTTCCGAATCACATCAACATTGCCAAAGTGGTGCCCGCACTAGCGGCGGGTTGCACCGTGGTACTCAAACCCGCCCCAGAGACCCCGTGGACTGGCCTTGCTCTGGGTCAACTCTTTGCCGAGCACACTGACCTGCCAGCCGGCGTGCTCAATGTGGTGACTGCTGCCGACAAAAAGTTTGGGGCGTTCCTCACCACAGACCCACGGGTCGACCTGATCAGCTTTACAGGCTCAACCGAGACGGGTCGCCGGATCATGGCAGCGGCGGCCGAGAATCTGACCAAAGTGTTCTTGGAGTTGGGTGGAAAGTCGGTTCATCTGATCCTCGAGGACGTTGCCGATATGGGCCTTGCTGCTGCCTTTGCCGCTATCGGCACGGGTGTAGTTGCAGGCCAAGGATGCGCGCTCACCACACGGGTGTTGATCCCTCAGGCTCGCTACGAAGAAGGGGTGCAGCAGATCGCAGCGATGATGTCCACTATTACTGTTGGCGACCCCGCTGATGCGGCCACCGTTATGGGCCCGCTCATTACCGCTGCGCAACGAGATCGTGTTGAGGGCTATGTGCAAGGCGCCGTCGACCAAGGTGCAACCATTGTCTGTGGCGGCAAGCGACCCGCAGATTTAGACAGCGGCTTCTTCTACGAGCCCACCCTGCTCGCTGGTGTCACCAACCAGATGACTGCAGCCCAAGAAGAAATCTTTGGTCCAGTGCTCGTCGCCATCCCTTATGCAGACGACGATGAAGCAGTGGCTATTGCGAACGACTCGATCTACGGACTCTCGGGTGCGATCTTCTCGGATGACCCAGCACACGCCCTAGCAGTTGCCAAGCGGATCCGGACCGGGACGATGTCGATCAACGGTGGGGTCTGGTACGCGCCTGATGTTCCCTTCGGCGGCTATAAGCAATCGGGTCTTGGCAGAGAAATGGGCCTAGCCGGATTCGAAGAGCACCTAGAGATCAAGTCCTACTCAGAACCCGCAAGCTGAACCGAACAAGGTGAACCATATGTCTGACTCAACTGACGCCGCCCAAAGCGCACCCGAGGCTTCTGCACGGCCCGTGGTCTCACCGATCACCCAGACGCTCCGCAATACGGTGGTGCCGCCTGGATTGGGCGACCGAGCTAGACACGAGTCAGCGGGGCCCAGTGCCGGCAGTTCCGTTAAACCGAGAGCCTTTGAGTACTCCCTGCCCGACAGGCCACCCTCTCCACCAATCCCCAACGGCTGGTACTGCATTGTGGGCAGCGATGAGCTCGTCGCCACTCAGATTCACTCAGTGGTTGCGGTTGGAAAAGAACTGGTTGTGTATCGGGGTGAGTCGGGCGAAGCGGTGGTCATGGACGCTCATTGCCCACACCTTGGGGCGCACCTTGGGGGCGGCTGGGTCACGGGCGACTCCATCAATTGCCCGTATCACGGGTGGCGTTATGACACCGAAGGGGTATGCGTAGAAATCCCGTATAGCGATGCCAGGATTCCTGCCAAAGCCTGCGTGCCTACCTACCCAGTCTGCGAACAAGATGGCTTTGTCTTCTTCTGGTATCACGCCGGCCAACAGCCTCCGAATTACCAGATCCCACGAGTGAGCGAAGTTGAAGACCCGGAGTGGTCTGACCCAGTCCCCTGGCAGTTTGAGTTCGTTGCGGCGCTACAAGAGATGGGCGAGAACAATGTGGACTATGCGCACTTCAAGTTTGTTCACGGTCGCGATGGCATCCCCAGTGGCACCTCGACGTTCATCACAGATGGCCCGTTCTCTACTGTCATAGAACAGCTACCCGACGGCACCGATTTCAACCGTCAGACTTGGGGCCCAGGAATTGCCCTTCTGCGCATCCCCAACTTTATGACCGTGTACACCACGACTACTCCAATAGATCAGCAGCATTGCCGTCTTCACTGGCACTTCTACTTCAAGGGTGAACTTATTGAGATGGCCGATGAATTGATTGATGGTGTGACTGGCGAGTTCGGCCTGCAAGCTGACGCTTCGATTTGGCGAGACAAGGTCTTTCTAAACAAACCATTACTCATCAAAGCAGACGGCAACATCGCCGAGTTCAGACGCTGGTATTCGCAGTTCTACGAAACCAGTTGACCGCTAGCAGTTCGTGTCCACAAACTTCTGCGAAGGTGGGTTTGTACAGCTGTATCCGTTAGGTCCGCCGCTGGGGTAGACCGTCTGATCCGACGCAAACTTCCAAGCATCTGACCATTTCGGATAGGTGGTTACAGGAAGGTTATAGCTGTAATTCCCGCTCTGCGCCATGTAGTCCTCTTCAATTCCAGTGCCCACCGTTCTGGCCCAGAGCACGGACGACAGGCTCGATAGGCGCTGTTCGCTGTTTCCCCAAACGTTTTGGATGTCGTTGTTGCATTGGTCAGCATAAGAACGTGAGTCATCAGCATAGAACTCAGTTATGTACGGGTTGCTGACGTAAAGAGGTAGCCCAGCAATGACGGCAGTGGGGGCATTCAGATTCACAATAGAAGGAACGGAAATAGTAGTTGTTGCCTTTGTGTCGCCATACCAGTGTTCTTCAACGCAGGTATACACGGTGGCTGGCCACCCCTGTGTGGGGTTCACCCAGACTCGCTCCTGAGAGGGCACACCTGGTTGAACGAAATTGAAGTCTGTGGTCCGGCCTGAGCCTGCTGCTGCTAGGCGTTGACCAACAGTGCTTCCCGGGCTGCTCGCCACTGCGGCGGTGAGTTGATCGAACTGTGCTTGCGTAGAGGGGTAGTCCCACCCAGTCACCTCTCGGCCGTATGAGGAAATTGCGTCAGGATCAAAATATTCGCTATTTACTTCCGTTCGGAGAGTCGCTAGTTGGGAGATCTCCCCCTGCTGAGTCACGGGATTAGACCATGGAGATAAAGCTGAAGTCTTTGTCGGTTCTCCCATTTTTGCCGATCCCATCCACATCGTGGCGTTAGCGGTGACCTTGTTCGGTGTAGCAATAATGACCCCTGGGGGAATCACAGGCGGTAAGGCGGCAAATTCGGCTGCCTGATTTGTTTTCCACTGGGTCACGACATCGTTGGCACTCTGTTGGTACGTGCCATCACCATTTTCTTGCAAAGCCTCAAACTCGGCTTTGATGTACACCGCAAGGGCTTGCTGCTGAGCAATTGTGTCGTACAGGTCCCTGAGTTCTTGAGAATCCTCGGCAGTGAGGTAGCCCTTGGCCATCAGCACCTTGCCACGGGCTGAAAGAATCGAGGTCGCTCCCTGACTTGGCACGATGTCATGGTGCAACCGGTCAGAAATGCCCGCATTCGCGGTGAGTGAATTGTTGTAGCCGTCGATGAAATGCTTTCGGACCGTATTCAAATTAGTCTCGGCTGTAGCCATAGCTGCAGTGTTTCCAGCAATACGAGCCTGTGAATAAATAGCGGCTTCTGCAGCCAGCGGCTTAATCCAAAGTGTGTAAATATTACTGAGCGCATCTACATCATCTCCCAAGCGGATAGAGTTTGCTGACCAGAAGTTCGTATCCACCTGATCGCTCAGACTCTTTGTGGCCCCCTGCAGAGCAGTAATCTGAACTGATAGGCCATCGATCTGAGCCTTGACCTCATCCACTTTGGCTTCCGTCGGATCAGGCGCTTCAGGAAAGAGCGCGCCGAGCGCAGATTCAAACACGTGGCCCACAGCGGCACCAGCAACGCTCTCTCCTAGAAAGACCAAGATGTCGGTCCCGGTGCCGGCATTCGCAACCTCGGGCTCTTCACGAGTGGACACAACAAAGCCAACTGCACCAATCACCAGCGCTGCAGCAACGACACCTGCAACCGCCATGACCACCCGCGACTTGGACCGTTGTTTCTGCGGCTCACTGGCCTCTACGACCCCAGCCTCGGTTTCCGAAGACTCGGTTTCCGTAGCCTCGGTTTCCGAAGACTCAGTTTCCGCAGACTCGCCGCTCTCGTTCGCTGACTGATCCATATTCACGCCCAGACTCCTCGTTGCTCACTTGTGCCCAAATGAAAAGTTTACAGCAGATCAAAACTGGATAAATTATCCAATCTGCGAGCATCTGAGGAATTGTTAACCTCTGTTGTGGTCGTTGTTGTGGAGGACACCTAGATGCTGCGCAAAATCTCGCTAGTAGCTATCACGTTGGCACTCGCGTTGGCCATGATGGTTCTCTTTCAGACGTTTGCCTTTCAGGCCTTTCTGGTGCCGAGCACCTCGATGGAACCAACCCTGCAAGTAGGCGAACGCATCCTGGTCAATAAGTTCGCCCCTGTTGAGCGCGGTGACATTGTGGTGTTCACCGACCCCGACAACTGGCTCACACCAGAGGAGGGCGACTTTCTAGTCAAGCGAGTGGTTGGTGTCGGCGGAGACAAAATTCGCTGCTGCAATGTCTCTGGAAACCTAGAAATCAACGGCCAGAACGTAGAGGAATCCTCATACGTTCTTGACGGTGGCCGAACAGACCAGATTAATTTTGATATCACGGTCCCCAAGGGGAAATTGTTTGTGATGGGCGACAACCGAAACAATTCACCCGACTCGCGCTATCACCTCATCGCTCCGGATGACCCGTTTGTGCCTACAAGCAACGTGGTTGGCAAGGCAGTCATGGTGCTCTGGCCCTTCGCTGACCTGCGTCGAATTACCGACCAAGCCGCAGTCCTCAACAAAGTCAGCCCACCCTGAGCAGGGGTACTCGCAACAAACATCCGAACTCGGTTGCTAGCGATGCCGAGACTCGAGCGTGAACGGCACCTTGCCGGGTCAGAAACTCCCCATCTCCCGACTCGGGGTAGACCCCGTCATGCC
>CANJEC010000140.1 GCA_947473395.1 Actinomycetota bacterium
AAATGAGCCAATAGGAGTTCCGAACTGTTCGCGGTCCTTGGCATACTGCGTTGACTGCTGAGCAGTTGCAGTTGCGATACCAGCGAGTTCGGCTGCAATCAGCACCGTGGCTCGAAGTCGTAGCCCTGAGGCATCATCTTGGTAACACAGTGCCGGCACCTGCGAGACGGTTCCGATAGCAGTGGGAACCAGGCGATCTAGCGAGGCAAGAGGCTCGGCAACTAGGTCTGATGCGGCCACGATGGCAGCGCTGGCACCTACGAGTACCAAGACCAAATCTGCTCCACCAAAGTCGGTGACTCGGAAGGTACCCGAGACGGTTGCACCTGCAACAGCAGCAGTATCTCCGTGAGGCTCTGCAAGCGCCACGAGTTGCGTTCCCGCCAAGATCTGCGCTGCAAGCTCAGTCGCTCCGACCATGGCCGCTAGGCGAGCAGCTAACACGGTTGGTAGGAACGGTCCGGGGGCTGCGTGGGCGCCAATCTCTGCAAAGAGCAGTGCTTCTTCGGCCAAGGTGTAACCGACTCCGCCAAGGGCTTCTGGTAACCCCAATCCGAACCAACCAAGCTCGGCGCATTGTTTCCAGAGCGCCGAATCCACTACTGAGTTGGCGCCGTCGAGTTCGGCCAGCGCATGCAAGTCGAAGTTTCGTTCGAGTTGGGTGCGAACCGTGTTGATGATTTCGTCTTGTTCTTCGGTTGGTAAGAGATCCATCTTGTGCTCCTCAGGCCCGCGGCAGGCCGAGCACGCGCTCGCCCACGATGTTGCGTTGAATATCGCTCGTGCCGCCACCGATGGTGTAGGCAAACGACTGCAGATAGGGGCCAGTCCAAACGCCTTCCCCGTCCACCTCGGTGAGGCGAAGTGCATCGGCTCCGATGATGTCGAGTGCGAGTTGGTACACCCGCTGATGAAGCTCTCCGTGGAAGAGCCGCACGATTGAGCCTTCTGGTCCAGGAGTGTCGGTTCGGGCATTGCGAGAGATTCCAGTGATGGTCATTGCTCGCAGGGCGGCCACCTCTGCTCGTGCAAGCGACAGCCTTCGGGCCAGCTCGTCGTCTTTGATTGCGGGACGTTTGCCGTCCGGACCAATTCGGACTTTGGCCTCCTCGATGAGTCGTTCCACTGTTGCCGCAAGTTCTACCTGATCGGCCATGAATGCAGTGCCGCGCTCGAATCCAAGGGTGGACATTGCAGTGCGCCAGCCGTTATGAAGCCCTCCCACGACATTGCTCAAGGGGATCCGAACCTCGTTATAAAAGACTTCGCAAAAATCTGTGACGTGACTCATCGTACGAATCTCACGGATCTCAATCCCGGGCGAGTTCATATCGCATACGACCCAGGTAATGCCCTTGTGTTTCGGCGCTGTCGGGTCGGTACGCACCAAGAGTTCCTGCACATCTGCAACATGGGCATAGCTCGTCCAGGTCTTTTGACCAGTCACGACGAGTTCGTCTCCGTCGATCTCTGCCTTGGTGCTCAAGCTGGCTAGGTCTGAGCCCGAACCTGGTTCAGAAAAACCTTGGCACCAGACGGCCTCACCCTTCAGGATTTGAGGAAGGTAAGTAGAGCGCTGCTCCTCGTTGCCATTCACGATGATCGTTGGCCCGCCGTGCAAATTGCCCACGAAGGTGCAGGAGTTGTTCAGGGTGAACGGTGGGTTTGCCTTGGCAAACTCCTCGTACCAAATCATCTGTTGGATATCAGTCAGGCCACGCCCGCCGTACTCGGCGGGCCAGTTGATGCCGGCCCAGCCCCCATCAAAGAGGGTCCGTTGCCAGGCCAAATCGAATGCCCGCATCTCTTGGCCCTCTGGGGGCCGAGCTTCTGTGGGCAGGTTGTCACGCAACCAGGTGCTGGCTTCCTCACGGAATGCCAACTCCTCGGCGGTCAGGTCGAGGTTCATGATGTGCAAGCTAGTCGCGTGTCTGACGACCCGTCAGATCACCGCAAGGCTCAGCTCTTCGTACTGGTGATCTCGCAGGTGACTTGTTGCACCGAGTCACCGGCTTTCCCGGTGCCCTCCCAGTTGCCGTTCCCCGTGCTTCTGATTCCTGTCACTTTGTCTGAAGCAACCAAGTCTTTGGTAGTGACCTCGATGAACTTGACCACTAGAGAGGTGGAATCCGATGCGCCGGTGTAGGAGCCAGTAGCAGTGAGCGAGCCGTCGGCCTCGATCTGGCAGGTGCGAACTGTCAGTGCTAGCTCTGGCCCGGAGTTGAGCACAGTGGCAACACCGACAAAGGCGGCTCCTGCGACTAGGGCCACAATCACTAGCATGCCAATGATGAGGCCGGCACGAGACTTTTTTGGCTCAGCAGGTGCGGGCTGAGCAGCAAATCCTTGCGTCGTCGGAACTGCTGCTGAACCCAGCGTGGACTCTCCCCAAGCTGTCGGCGGTGCACTCGGCGGGCCTGTGGGTGCTGGGTTGTAGGGCGGAGGTACCGGTGGTGGCGTGAATTGTCCTGTTGGATCATCGCTCATGAGGTGTCCTCCTCGGGTTCGTGAACGTGGTGCTGCTGCGTTATAGATCTCTTTCTACTCTAATGAGGCTGCAGCAAAATCCGGCTCGGACTTCGTTCATAAGAAGTTCACAGACTTGGCGGCTTGCATGCCGCGCGGAGTGCAGTTTCGAGAGGTACCTTCAGATGATCGAAACCCGCACCTATGTCCTCGACACTTCGGTGCTGCTAGCGGACCCGGCAGCACTGGAAAAGTTTGAAGAGCACGAAGTGGTTGTTCCGCTCGTGGTCCTCATGGAGCTGGAGGCCAAGCGCCTCCACCCCGAGCTGGGCTGGTCCGCCCGGGAAGCCCTGAGGTACTTAGAACGCTTACGCATCGAACACGGCACGCTGACTGAGCCGATTCCCGTAAATGACGTTGGCGGCACGGTTCGCGTAGAACTCAACCATGTCGATACTTCGAGCTTGCCTGCAGCATTTTCAAGCTCAGAAAACGACCACAGAATCCTCGCCGTCGGTCGCAACCTGGCCGACAAGGGTCTGCTCGTAACGTTGGTGAGTAAAGACCTTCCCTTGCGACTCAAGGCCTCTGTTGCAGGCCTTGGCGCAGAGGAGTACCGCAATGAAATCACCGGTAGCGCAGAGGGTTGGTCGGGCCTTGTTGAGCTTGCAACCGAAGCCGAAACCGTCGATCGCCTGTACCAAGAGCGCAGTCTGTTCTTGGCTGAGGCTGCCGACCTGCCGACCAACGCAGGACTGGTCTTGCGTTCGCCAAGTAGCTCGGCTTTGGCACGCCTGCATAGTGATGGGCGAGCCCACTTGTTAGATGGCGACCGCCATTTGTTTGATGTGCGTGGCCGCTCTGCGGAACAGCGCGTTGCACTGGACTTGTTGAGCGATGACAGCGTTGGAATCGTCTCACTTGGAGGCCCTGCAGGAACCGGCAAGTCCGTCTTGGCGCTGGCTGCTGGCCTAGAAGCGGTGTTGGAGCGTCGGACTCAAAAGAAGGTCATTGTGTTTCGACCGCTCTATGCGGTGGGTGGACAGGACCTTGGTTTTCTTCCTGGCGATGCAGACGAAAAAATGGGCCCTTGGGCAGCAGCAGTCAACGACGCTTTGGAGTCCATTGCTGGCCCCGAGGTAATTGAGGAAGTGATTGCTCGCAAACTGCTCGAGGTTTTGCCGCTCACACATATTCGGGGCCGGACCTTGACGGACACGTTTGTGATTGTGGATGAGGCTCAGAACCTAGAGAAGATGGTGTTGCTGACTGCACTCACTCGACTGGGTGCTGGAAGCCGCGTGGTCCTGACTCACGACGTCGCACAACGAGACAATCTGCATGTGGGTCGCTATGACGGCGTGGCTTCGGTGGTGTCTACCTTGCGTGGCAACTCGCTGTTTGGGCACGTAACGCTCACTCGTTCTGAGCGCAGCCCCGTTGCAGCGCTCGTGACAGAACTGCTTGGGTCGACCTGATCAAGCGGGCTCTGGTTGACCCGTTTGGCTCTGGCGGTTTTAGGTGATCCCAAAGGTGACGAGAGCCAGGATCAGCGCGAGTACTCCCACGAAGTCAACCGAGGCAGTTACCACCGGAATTCCGTAGGTGTCTGGGTCAACCTTGGATCGCCAAGCGGCGATCGTGCCGTAGTAGGCCAGCGCAATCACGAAGATCACAGCAATGAGTCCGCCGGCTAGCGAGGATGCCACCATCCAACCCAAACCGGGGCTTGCCTGGCCGAGGAGGGTGCCGATGACGTACGCACCGACTCCGTTGAACACAAAAACGGGAAACCCAATGAGCAGCACGAGCAGCGCATCACGACGCGCTTCTCTGCCTGGGCGCATGACAGGTTCAACAAGACCAAGATGCAAGTTGGTGGCCATGCGGCTCGCAAGGATGCCGCCAAGCGCGCCCGCAGAACTGACAAATGCAGGGAGCAGCACTAGTAGGGCGGGAAACCCAGTGAACAGAGCCATCTGACTCTCAACTGCGATGCCCGCCAAGGTAGACAGGACAAGGGCAACGCTCAGTACGGGCAAGGACTCGCGGATGATCTGACGGAACATTGCTAGATGGGTACGAAGGCTTGCAAGGATCACGATCAGCGTGAGCAGAATCATGAGCCAGCCGATTGCGGTGGTGAACGATCCGTGGCCCAGAACCTTTGTGGCAAGGAACAGCGCTGGGATGGTGACAACGTCTCCGAGCGTGGACACCGTGGGAGCCACCAGGTTGTCAAGGTCCCACTCTCTACGGACAGCACCGATGGATAGCAAGACAGTGGCTGCGAGCACGATCACGCTGGCAATGACCCCGCCGAGAATAGAGATCAGCGCCAAGTCGATCACGCTGATCGTGTTGGCGATACCAAAAGCCACCGAGATGATCTTGGCTAGAAATGCGAGCAACAGCGACAGCATGAAGGTCAGCGACATCGAGGCTAGGACGTTCTGAATGAGCACCGACTCGCGCTTGGTAGAGACGCGAAAGGTACCCGTGTGGATGGCAGTCGAGATTCGGTTTCCTACTGCACCAAAGATGTTGCCTCTCAGGCCAATTGCTGCAGGAATCATGACGAGTAACCCAGGGAGCAGTTCGAGGGTGCCGGTAATCGAGCCAAGTACAGCTCCCGCCGCAAAGCTGGTGCACGAGTTGACTCCGAGCGCTACCAAGCTTTGACGCGTCGCATCCCCGGTCGGCCCAAGGAGATCTACCAACCGTCGGCGAAACTCCAGGGGACGCGGACTCGGAATGCGGAACCGACTGGCCATGGCTGTTCGAGACAGTGTCAGGGCGACCAAAAAAGGAAGCCGG
>CANJEC010000141.1 GCA_947473395.1 Actinomycetota bacterium
GAGCTCAGGTGAGCGACCCGGAGAGAACGAGGTTCCAAGAAAGGGCCACCAGAACGTGGCAGTTCGAGTAAACGCGAAATCCAACACAAGGTGCATGTACATTCCGATCGGCAATCCCAGCCACCTCCGACGCACCAGCCTTCGCCGCTGAGTAGCAAGCATCACCACGGCCAGTGTCAGCGTTGGTGCAAGCAGGGAATGAAGCGGTCCGGCGCCAAAGGCTGTCTCAACGGCTGGAAGTACTGCACCGAGCGCAACGAGGCGATAGTCCAGAGCTGGGCTCTGAAACACAGCCCAAGTAATCACAACACTCAAGACGGCAAACCAGATCAACACGGTGAGTGACTCTTAGCGAACGAGCAGTCGGGTGCACTCCGGGCAAGTCACCGGCTGATCCGCTGGGGCTTTGCGAATGGCATCGAGTTCGCCCGAGGGAATCTCAAGGTGGCAACCCTCGCAACGTGCGCCCACAAGACGAGCCACGGCAATTCCTCCCTGCTGGGTGCGCAGACCCTCGTACAAGCTGAGGAGGTCGGCTGGAATACCAGACTGCGCCGACTCTCGCTCGCGTACTTGCTCATCGAGCTGCACATCCAATTCAGCGAGGGCAACGGTAATCTGAGCTTCCAAGTCAGCAATGCGTTCCGTCAGCGTTTGGGCCGCTACATGGAGCAACTCAAGCTCTGCTTCAACTGGCTCAGCTAGTTCCATGAACTCCAAGGCCTGATCCTCATACTGGCCCTGATGCTGCTTCAGTTGCTGATGTTCTTGCTGCAGTGCCTCGAGTTCTTTGTGCGAACTGACTGAACCGTCGTACAGCACACCGTTGACCTCGGTTGCTTTGTCCTCAAGGATCGACGCGTGATCTTCCGCCTCTTTTTGGCTGCGGCTCAGAGCCTTCAGTCGTGCAGCGCAATCCTCAGTGGCTGCCGTCGCCCTGCCAAGTTCCGCCGTTTGGTCAATCACTTCTTGCCGCTGAGGAAGAGTCTTTTTCTGATGGCGGATCTGATCGATCCGCGTGTCTAGCATTTGCACACCGAGTAGATCCTCAAGCGATTCCACGTATCCACCCTACCGGGTGTTTGCCGGCCCGTCGGGTGGCCGTCGGGTGGAGCCGTCGCGGCGACTAGGCAATGCTATGACCTCGTCTAGGCAATGACCGCGTCAGGGCGCAGGCTCGGGCACGGGCTCGGGAGTCGGGATTGGTTCCGGGTCTGGTGCAGGAGCCGCAGTGGTCGGCGCTGTCGTTGCTGCAGGGGTAGATGAGCCTGGGGGTCTCGAAGTTGAAGAACCTGCAATGGTGGTCTTGGTTGTGCTCGTCGCTCCTGACTTCTCAGCAGCAGACATGGTTTTTGTCCACGGATCTGGAATCACCTTCCGGCTGGTCTTGATCCTTCCGGGGGTTGCAAACTGCTGCACAGTTTTTCCCTGCAGATACGGAGCCATGAACGTGTGCCAGACCTTTCCGGCCACCGTGCCGCCCTGAACCCTGCCGCCCTTCATCTCGGTTTGCCCAGCCGGATTTCCAATCCAGACTGCTGTTGAAATCTGCGGGGTGAACCCAACGAACCAGACGTCGGTGTTCTCACCCCCAGCAGCCTCGTTGGTACCGGTCTTGCCTGCCGCTGGCTGACGATTCGGTAGGGAACCACCCTTGTACGTTCCTCCCGTCACAACGCCTTGCAAAGCAACGGTTGCCTGCCGAGCAACGTCAACCGAAATTGCCTGCTCCGTGGCTGGCACATATTCGAACAGCACCGCCCCTGTCTGATCGGTCACCTTCGTTACGAAGTGAGCAGGGTTATAGACGCCATCGTTTGCAATCGCAGCGTAGGCCGCTGCCATTTCCAAAGGTCGCACCGTGGTGCCACCAAGGGTCAGGGATGGGTAGTCAGCAGACTCATCAGTCAGCGTGTTCAGGCCTAGCCGCCGGGCCACATCAACCACTTTTGCGCCGCCGACAGCAGCCTGCAGACGAGCAAAAGCACAGTTATTCGAAGAGGAAGTTGCCTTTGCTAGTTCGACTGTTCCGCCCTTGCATCCAGAGGGCCAGGAGGAGTCCTTGATCCCCCATCCCTTGTACAGCTTTTGGGGTGCTGGAGCAGCCAAGATTGAGTCACGAATGGAGTATCCAGCCTCGAGGGCTGCTAGCAGCGTGAAGGCCTTGAACGATGATCCAGGACTTCGTCCCACCTGAGGGGTTGCAATCTCTACCAACCCTTGGCCTGGGAGGTCAGTCTGGCCCACCACTGCGCGCACTGCCCCAGAAGAAGGCTCAACCACGGCCACAGCTGCGACTGTTTCGGGGTTTGCCTTCTTGATTGGGTTCGAGGCCGAGGCGGCCTCTGCGAGCAACTGCGCCCGAGGGTCGAGCGTGGAGGTAATCACAAGGCCGCCGTTGAAAATCCGTTCACGTCGAAGCGCCTCGGTCGGGGCTAACCACTCTGCTCGCAGCAACTCGTCTCTGACCTTGCGCTCAAAATAGGTCAGGTCTTGAGCAGTGGCCGAGGAGCTACTTTTTACGATCTCGCTCGGCAACGGGGTCTCCTCCAGCAGTGCGGCCTCTTGGTCGGTTATTGCACCCACCTCGGCTATGCGACCCAGAACCACGTGCCGTCGCCGAGTGGCCACCTCGGGAAACCTGATGGGGTCGTAGCCCGTGGGGTTTCGAATCAGCGAAGTGAGAACTGCAGCGTCGCCCCAATCAAGTTCTGCTGCAGATTTTCCAAAGTACATCTGTGCTGCAGCTTCGACCCCATACGCCCCTCGGCCCAGATAGACAGTGTTGAGGTACCGCTCGAGGATCTCATCCTTACAGTCACGGCGGGGCCGGTCTTTGCAGAACTGCTGCTCCAACTGAAGGGCCAGGCTGGCCTCTTTCACTTTTCGCTTCATCGACTGTTCGTTACCCACAAGCGACAGCTTGACTAACTGCTGCGTAATAGTGGAACCACCTTGGGAGACACTCCCAGCCGCACTATTGGCGCGAACCGCACGCAGGACTGACTTTGCGCTGACACCATGATGAAGATAGAAGTCAGAATCCTCAACGGCTAGGACAGCCTGTTGCATCTGAGTGGATACCTGACTCAGAGGGATAATCACGCGATTTTCGCTACCAACCAAGCTTCCCGAAGGCTTTCCGTTCATGTCAGTAATGACACTCCCCTGCAGCAGATCGGGAAGCGCAATCTCGGCTCCCTCGTTATAGGACCCCGCCCCGGAGATGTTGGTCATCTCTGGGATCAGAAGAGACGCGATCAATGCAAAGACACAAGCACCCACCAGGGTGATAGCGGTGAATCGCAGGAGGAGCGAGAGTGGTCGAGACATGAGGAATTTATTCGGTAGTACTGGAGCTGCCGGTAGTAGGGGAACAGTCTGATTTGCGGCAGCAGCTTCAGGGCTTCGATAACTCTAACCGGTGACCCCAAGCTTGGGCCCGTGGGCCAACCTGTATCGTTCACACATCCTGAGAGTCCACTCGGTTAGATAGAGAGCGGACCGGACAAGCAGCATTCGGCAGCACGAAGCAGAGAGAACTTATGGCACTTGGAAATCACCAGTCCTTTCGGCGTAAACGAAAGCCGAGCATTGCCCTTGCTGGCGCTGGATATATTGCAGTTGTTCATGCCCTTGCTGCAGATTCTGCGGGAGCGAAGGTGACTGCGGTTGCATCCGCCGGTGGCAAATCCGCTAGGCATCTTGCCGGCGAGCTTGATGCGAAGAAGGTCTCACCCGAGGCACTTCCTGCTGGTGCAGATTTCCTGATTGTGGCGACTCCACCTGGGCAACACGCTGAACTTGCACTACAAGGCCTGCAAGCCGGAGCTTCAGTACTCGTGGAAAAACCGTTGGCTACAACCCTGGCCGAGGCGGACCGGATCGTTGCTGCTGCTGGGCAGGGAGCCCAGGTGGGCGCAGTGCTTCGCTGTGCAGAGAACCTGCTGCATTCTCCCGTATGGGCACACGCTGTCAGCCTTCGTGCAGGGCTCGGCACCTTGACTCACCTGTCTCTTCGGACGTTGCAGCCGCCGCCAGATTGGGGACATTTTGCTGAGCCTCTGACCGCTGGAGGCGTTCTGTTCGACTTGGGGCCACACGCGCTGGCGCTCGCACTGGGGTTGGCAGATGAGCCTGTCGCTGCAGTCAGCGCGAGCCTCAGCTCTACTCGTCAGGACGGAGCCGATGACTCGGCAACAGTAGTTCTGCGCTTTGAGTCGGGTTTGCGTGCGTCGATTGAGATCTCGTGGGTGTCTGAGTTCACCGTCTGGGAAGCTCAGGCCTCGAGCGAGACAGGCGTGTTACGAATCGAGTTGATCCCCGAGGTACTGCTCGAACATAACGGAGACTCGGTCGCCATTGCGTTGCGACACCCTCAGGCAGATGCCACTCTCGAGCAGTTTGGGTACGTGGACCAACTGCTTGACCTGATCTCACTAGACCCGAATCGCCCCGGACAAACCGCTGAACAGGCAAGAACCATCCTTGAGATCATCTGCGCCTCATACCAATCTGCGCGTCACCAAGGCAACGAGGTGCAACTCCCCTTCAATGGGGATCGTTCGCTGACACCCATGCAACTCTGGAAGGGTTGAGCAACCACAGCCTGTCGGATACTGCTGAGCTGGCTCGCCCTGGCAGTTGCTAGAAGTCGGCGTTCATCGCAAATTCGCCGGTAACTCCGGTTTGATATGCAGAGACAGTCCGCTCAAAGAAGTTTGTAAGTTCCTGAACATCTTGGAGTTCCATGAATGCGAAGGGGTTCTTCGATCCGTACTGCTTCGGGAGCCCCAGAGTGGTGAGCCGCTGATCAGCAACAAACTGAAGGTACTCACGCATATCGCCGAGTGACATTCCGGGGATCCCTTGGGAGAGCAGGTCCTCAGCGAAGCCAAACTCCACCTCAACGGCTTCGGAAATCATGATTGCGATGCTCGCAGAGAGTTCCTCATCAAAGAGCTCCGGCTCTTCGCGACGCACCTCTTCAATGACAGAGAAAGCAAAGTTCATATGGCCGCTCTCATCGCGGAACACCCAGTTTGTGCCAGAGGCCAAACCATTCAGCAGACCCTTGGACCGCAGGAAGTAGACATAGGCAAAGGCTCCGTAAAAGAACAGGCCCTCGATGCAGGCCGCAAAGCAGATCAGGTTGAGCAAAAACTGCTTGCGGTCAGCCCTCGAGTGCAGTTCGTCAAGGCCGTTGATTGAATC
>CANJEC010000142.1 GCA_947473395.1 Actinomycetota bacterium
AGGCCGCCGCAAGCGTGCCGTTGCCAGAGTCCGGATTCGTCCAGGCGACGGAACCATCACCATCAACAAGCGTCCGCTTGAGGATTACTTCCCCAACCCGACCCATCGCATGGTGCTCTCCGAGCCGCTCCGTTTGACGAGCACCGAAGAGCAGTACAACATCGACGCCACCCTTCATGGTGGCGGCGTGAGCGGTCAGGCCGGCGCTATCCGCCTAGGCATCTCACGGGGCTTGATTGCTCTTGACCCAGAACTGCGTGCAGCGCTCAAGAGCGCCGGGTTCCTCTCTCGTGACTCACGTGAGAAGGAGTCCAAGAAGTACGGCCTCAAGAAGGCCCGCAAGGCACCGCAATACTCGAAGCGCTGATCCGCGAAGCCAGAGTCGGGCTGGGCAGATGCATATCCGCTTTGGAACCGATGGTGTTCGTGGTGAGGCTAATTCGGCGCTCACTGTAGAAACTGCTCTGGCCTTGGGCCGCGCTGCTGCGCGGGTGTTTCCCACTGCGCGAGTGGTGATAGGACGAGATACCCGTCGGTCCGGGCCGATGCTGGAACTTGCCGTTGCGGCAGGTGTCTGCGCCGAAGGTGCAGATGCAGTCTTGCTAGGAGTGGTGCCAACGCCAGCGGTGGCCGCCGTCTCTGCGCAAGACAAGATCACCGGAGTGATGATCTCTGCCTCGCATAACCCGTTTTATGACAACGGAATCAAGTTGTTTGCCCCAGGTGGGCGCAAACTCAGCGATGCTGAACAAGCTCAGGTAGAAGCAGCCCTCGAGGACCTCCTTCAGCCGGTTCCTCACCCTGGTCCAGTCAGAGAGTTAGTTGGCAGAGTTATCCAAGGTGATGCTCAAGCAAGTGAGACCTATCTGGACTCCGTTGCCGCCGCAATTGAAGGTCGAACCCTTCAAGGTCTCAAAGTGGTCTTGGACTGCGCCAACGGATCGAACTTTGAGTTTGGACCGCTGTTACTTGAACGCCTTGGGGTTGAGTTGTGTGTTCTTGCTAACAGCCCCGATGGACTAAATATCAATCACGAGTGCGGCTCCACATCGATTGCGGCTCTGAGTGAACGTGTTGTTGCAGAGGGTGCAGATCTTGGCATTGCCTTTGACGGAGATGCCGACCGGCTCCTAGCGGTGGATCACACCGGAGAGGAAGTCGACGGAGATCACATCATTGCGCTCTGTGCGATTGACTTAGCTGCAAGATCCATGCTGGCTCACAACACCGTTGTGGTCACCGTGATGTCAAACCTTGGGTTCTTGCAGGGAATGCAGCGCGCAGGAATCTCGGTAGTCCAGACTGCAGTTGGTGACCGCAATGTGCTTCAGGCCCTAGCCGAAGGCGAGTTCTCCCTTGGTGGCGAGCAGTCGGGCCACATCATTTTTGCCGATCACTCAACCACCGGAGACGGACTCCTCGGAGCGGTTGTCCTGCTAGATCTGCTGCGAAGGTCAGGTCGCACTCTGGCTGAGCTTGCTCAGGCGGCGATGACGCGCCTGCCACAGGTGCTACTCAACGTGCCGGTCGCCCGGCCCATGCCAGAGGTTGCCGCACTGCTGAGCAAAGAGCTGTCGGCTGCCACAGCAGAACTCGGCGAGACCGGTCGCGTCCTGTTGCGACCCTCTGGTACGGAGGCAGTTGTCCGAGTCATGGTCGAGGCCGAGCAGAGCGAAGTTGCCCAGCGAGTTGCCGAGCAACTTGCGCAGGCAGTAGAGGCGCTAGCACGCACCTGACCCAAGCCCAGGACCCAAGCCCAGGACCCAAGCCCATGACCCAAGATCGAGCAGATGTGACTCAGCTGACCTGCTTTACCATTAGCGCTGTTAGCCTAAATTGGGTTCGCAATTCAGGCCGCAATCACATAAGCCGGGGCAGAAACCGCTGCAAGGCGCAGCAGAGGGGTAACACAAAATGTGCGGCATTATTGCTGTAATTCGCCAGAAATCGGAACGACTGCCGGTGCCGGCTGCGCCGCTAGCGCATGCTCTGGCAGAGCTTCATGCGAATCTTGCCGCTCCTACAGCGGACCTCTGCGACAGATTGCTGCTCGCAGCGGAGCAACTCGAGCAGGTTGACCGCGTTCTTCGAGGGGTGGCTGGCCTACAAAGCCTCATTGCAGACCCCGAAGCCGCCGCTGCAATTGCGCGTCAAACCGAGGTGCTTCAGGCTCAAGCCGAGGCGCTTGAATTGGCTCTAGATCAGCCCTTGGGTAGTGCCGGCGGGGCCGTACTGCAACTACTCAACCTTGAGCAGACCAATGCCGCACTCATCCGTTGCAAAGATGCCATCTGGGCGATTTCACGTGATCGCCTTCGCGCAGCACGTGATGTCAGCTACTTGGGTTCAAAAGTCCTCTCGACTGCTCCGCTCAGCCCGGCAGCCACGGCTGTGCTGTTCAGTGCGCATCAGGCGCTGTCTGCGCTCGACCGACTCGAGGTACGCGGTAGAGATTCCGCTGGCTTGGAACTGCAGATCTCTCATCACGGCTTAGACCTAGCTGACCCGGCGATTCGGGCGCTGATCCAAAGCCGGGATTACCGCAGCTTTACCTCCGGATCTGTCAAGGTCGCAGACGGCACGCTCATCATTGTGTACAAAGCTGCGGCAGAAATCGGTGAACTCGGAGACAACACTGCGGCACTTCGCGCTGCCATCATCGAGGATGAATTGCTGCACCTAGCACTTGGCTCGCAACAAGTTGAGGCTGTGGTCCTAGGTCATACCCGTTGGGCAAGCATCGGCATTGTCTCAGAGCCAAACGCGCACCCACAGTGCTCTGACGAACTCGTAACCATCGATGCCTCCGCTGCTAGCGAGCAGCCCGCAGCAACTTCTGGAACCGTTGGGTTTGTCACCGGAGTGCTGAACGGCGATGTCGATAACTACGCAGACTTGACGGCCTCGGAGGCACTGCAGGTTGCTCCTGAGATCTCAACCGATGCCAAGGTCATCCCGACCTTGATGTCTCGTCGGCTACTCGAAGGGCTGAGCGAGTATGAGGCCTTCCGCGAGACGGTTGTCAGACTCGAGGGCTCTGTAGCTATTGCCGCAGCGGCAGCAAGTTCTCCTGATCGGCTGTACTTGGCATCTCGCGGTAGCGGTCAAGCCATGTATGTGGGCTTTGCCGAAGATGCCTTCATCGTGGCTTCCGAGCCGTATGGCGTGGTGGAAGAAACCAGTTCGTACATTCGCATGGATGGCGAGACGCCTGCGGATGAGACAAACCCCACCGGCAGCCGCGGCCAGATTATTGAACTCTCTGCCACTGGGGCTGGCACGCTCTCGGGAATCCGTCGGTGGTCCTATGACGGATCTGAACTGCCGGTCACCGAGGTTGACCTCGATCTTGCACAAGTCACCACAAGAGACATCGACCGGGGCGACTTTCCGCACTTCTTACTGAAAGAAATTACTGCCTCACCAAGTTCTTTCCGAAAGACGCTGCGCGGCAAGCTCCTCGAAGAGGGTGGCAAGATCCGGGTTTCTCTTACTCCTGAGATGTTGCCGGATTCGGTTCGCGCCGGGTTGCGATCCTCACGCATCAAGAAGGTCTTCGTTATTGGGCAGGGAACAGCAGCAATTGCCGGTCAAAGCCTGGCGCAGCATCTCTCGGACTTCTTGGCAGAGACTGACCTTCGAGTACAGGCAATTCTTGCCACTGAGCTCTCTGGCTTTGCCATGCGCGAGGACATGTCAGACACACTGATCATTGCTATCAGTCAGTCGGGCACGACAACTGATACCAATCGAACAGTGGATCTTGTTCGTTCCCGTGGAGCAGAGGTACTAGCTATCGTCAATCGGCGAGGCAGCGACCTGACCGACAAGGCCGACGGGGTCTTGTACACCTCAGATGGTCGAGACGTCGAGATGAGCGTTGCCTCAACCAAGGCGTTCTACTCGCAGATCGCTGCAGGGCTGCTCTTAGCTCAGGCGATTTCCGATGAAGTGCCCGAGGGCCTCAGCTCGGAGCACCCCGATCAGCAAGCAATGTTGCAACAGCTTCGCGAGCTACCAACGCGTATGGAACAGACCCTTGCCACTCGGCCCCAGGTTGCAGAGGCCGCGGCTGCGTTTGGGCCGAGCCGAAGGTACTGGGCGATAGTCGGCAACGGCCTCAATCAGATTTCTGCCCGAGAAATCCGTGTGAAGCTCTCTGAGCTTTGTTACAAATCCATCGCGTGTGATGGGACCGAAGACAAAAAGCATATCGACTTGTCCTCGGAGCCAATGATCTTGGTCTGCGCTGCTGGTCTGGTGGGGTCTACCGCAGACGATGTTGCCAAGGAAGTAGCAATCTTTCGTGCGCACAAGGCTGCCCCCATTGTGATCGCATCCGAGGGAGACCGCTCCTTTGGCTCTGCAGTGGCAGTCATTACCGTGCCTGCTACGCACCCGCGATTGGCCTTCATCTTGTCAACAATGGCTGGGCACTTATTTGGCTACGAGGCTGCCCTTGCAATTGATGCCCAAGCTCAGCCGCTACGCGCAGCTCGCGCAGCCATTGACCTAGCTGCTACTCAGATCGGCGGGGATCTACATGGCGAACAAGTTGACGGTGAGGACCTGCTGCTGGGCCTTCGCGCAGAACTCAGCACACAGTCAGCTACCTATATGGATGCGCTGCGATCCGGTGCCTACAACGGCCATCTTGAGGCCAATACTGCTGTTCGCTTGGCTGGACAACTGCGCTTTGCTACCGGTGTCAGCCCGCTCGATGGGTATCAGCTTGAGTTCGGCCGGGTGGGTACCCCCGGGGTGGTACTCGAAGATCTGAGCGCCGGTTTGACCTCGGCGATTGAAGAACTCACCCGTCCGGTTGATGCCATCAAGCACCAGGCAAAGACGGTGACGGTTGGTATTAGCCGCAGCGATGAGTCGCTCCTTCATGTGCCACTTGTTGCGGCCCTGCTTGCATCAGGTTCACCGAGAGACAGATTGACGTATTCGACCCTGCGTGCTCTCGGCGAGCTCAACCCTGCCGTGACCGAGGTGACTGGCTTTACGCGTTATCGCGTCGAGCACGGCGAGAATCTTGAGCAGGCGACGCTGGTCATCATCGATCGCGGCGGTGTGTCAGTGGGCCTTGCGTCACGAGTTGATCGCGATCCCCGCTTGCGAGGAACAAAGGCACTCGTGGCCCGCGAGCAAGAACTGATGGTGGCTCAAGGTC
>CANJEC010000143.1 GCA_947473395.1 Actinomycetota bacterium
CGGGCTAGCGAGGACAGCACATCGGGGCCAGGCTGTGCTGCGTCGGCCCCGGCAAAGCGAATCTGACTGACTGCTACCTCGTGGTGTTCGCGTACGAAGTATTCCTGAAAGCTCAGTTCTCGCCCATCTGCGGTTCGCACTTCAGTGCTCAGAGCATCATCAGTCACTGGCAAAAGCTTCAGTTCCAGTCCCCATGTGTTGCAGATTTCGGCAGTGACCTGAGTCAAGGTGGCTCCAGCCCGGCGACGGGAGGTGCGGTACAGGTGGGTGCCAAGGTCACGGTCGCCTAGTGCAAACCATCCGGCTGCATCATTGCCAGCTGCATCGGTTTCTGAAATCCCGTTGCTCAGGGCGTAGCGGCGCACTTGCTCGATTGCCTGCCAAGTTTCGCCGACTAGCCCCCAGCCAGTTGCCGGGTTGACTGCCTCAGCCAAGGTGTAGGTGATGGTGTCGATATCGGGACTCACCATCAGGCCGTGCAGAACTGTGTCGTCTCCTACGTTGACAACTGCGGTGACTTTGGACTGAGGCACCACTGCAATGAGGCCACGCAAAAACTTGGCTGCACCCACTCCACCTGCCAGAACTGCAACCTGAGTTACCACAGGCAGTTAGCTAATCCCGCGGAGTTTGCCCGAGAGCAAGGCAAGGTCTGCATCGACCATCATTGTCACAAGATCCTCAAAGCCCACAGTTGGGGTCCAACCCAACACCTTTTCTGCCTTGGCCGGATCACCGACAAGAAGTTCAACCTCGGCCGGGCGGTAGAAGGCCTCGTCGATGACAACAAACTCCTCGTAGTCCAAGCCAAGGTGACCAAAAGCAACCTCACAGAACCTGCGGACAGACTGCGTGTCTCCCGTGGCTACTACGTAGTCGTCAGGGGTGTCTTGTTGCAGCATGAGCCACATTGCTCGAACGTAATCACCGGCGAATCCCCAGTCGCGTTTGGCCTCGAGATTGCCAAGTCGAAGTTCAGTAGCTTGCCCGAGCTTGATCTTGGCCACGGTGTTCGAGATCTTGCGGGTAACAAATTCAAGACCTCGGCGAGGGGACTCGTGATTGAAGAGGATGCCGCTCGAGGCATGCAGGTCGTAGCTCTCGCGGTAATTCACGGTGATCCAGTGGCCGTACATCTTTGCAACTCCATAGGGAGAGCGCGGGTAGAAAGGTGTGTCTTCAGACTGTGGAACCTCCACCACCTTGCCAAACATTTCCGAGGAAGAGGCCTGATAGAAGCGGATTCCAGGGTCTGCGATTCGGATGGCATCCATCAGGCGGGTCACGCCAAGACCAGTGACATCTCCGGTGAGCACTGGCTGGCTAAAGCTGGTTTGCACAAAGCTCTGAGCCGCCAAGTTGTAGACCTCATCCGGGCGGTGCGTGCGGAGCAGGTCAATCATGCTGGCCTGATCGAGCAGGTCGCCGGGCACGGTTGCGATCCGATCCTGAAGATGCGCAATGCGTTCGAAGGTCACCGTTGAGGAGCGGCGAACCATGCCGATGACCTCGTACCCCTCGTCAAGGAGGAGTTCTGCTAGGTAGGAACCGTCTTGGCCGGTGATGCCAGTTATGAGCGCGCGCTTTGTCATAGGGGGATTTTACTCGGTCCCGATGCTGGGGTCTGCTAACTGAGTTGGCAAAATCTAAGCCTGTAGAGTGACAGGTGCCACTTCTTTCGACAGGCCAACTCCATGAAGTTACCAACACCACATGACCCGCCCAAGATGGGTGCTCAGCCCCAAGCAGCAGAAGTTGCTGCACTCGGCTTGCGCATTGCGATACTCCGAATGGGGCTCGGGTTCACCCAGCAAGAACTCGCAGAGCGCTTGGGAATCTCTCGTGTTGCAGTGTCCAACTTGGAGTCTGGTCGAAGCGTCCCTGGTGAACGAACGGTGACGTTGATGGCTGGGCTGTTTCGGATGGAACCATTCGAACTTGTCCAAGGCACGGCGTACCCGCAGGCAAAAGTCGATCGTTTACCCCTCGTGACGGCAAAATACACCGAGGTGGAACTGCAGTTAGCACTGCTTGAGCGAGACCTGCGTTGGTTGGAGTCTGCTCCTGCACCCCTAGCAATCGAGGTGATTGAGGGCTGGCAGAGAGCGCTTCGCCTACTCGCAGAAGGCACAACTGACAGCCGGCAACTGCTCCTTCTCCGCCAAGCTCTGGATGCGCTTCCGGGCATCTAGCTCACGGGCATTACGCCTCGGCTTGTAACCGCATTACGTCTCGGCTTGTAGCCGCTTACGCCGGTCGTTCAGCAAATCCTCGAGCGTCTGATCAAGAGGAATCTCTGGCTTCCATCCTGTATCAGCCAGAATTCGAGAACTGTCGCCGAGCAGAATCGGAATATCAACTGGCCGCTGAAGGTCAGGATCGGGTTCAAGCGTCATCGGAATCTGAGCCATCGAGATCAGGCGTTCAGCTAGATCTTGCACAGGGATGGCCGTTCCCGAGCACACGTTGTACACCTGACCGGCGTGACCCTTGTCGACCAACAATCGGTAGGCGCGAACAACGTCGCGGACATCGGTGAAGTCCCGCTGTGGACTCAGGTTTCCCACGCGGACTACCGAATTGCCTTCAATCTCATTGGCTGCAACCCGCGAAGCGAGAGCGGGCGCTACAAACTTGTCAGTCTGCCCGGGGCCAAGATGATTGAAGGGCCGAGCCCGCACAACGTGTTGCTCGTATCCCAAAAATGCCTGCAAAGCCACGTAGTCGGCGGCCACTTTCGAAGCCGCATAGGGGCTCACTGGCCGCAGAGCGAGATCTTCTGTGATTGGCAGGTCGTCAGCTGTGACTTTGCCGTAAATATCTGCCGAGCCAATGGTCAAGACACGCTCAGTTCCAGCTTCTCGCGCTGCCCACAAAATGTTGAGAGTGCCCTCTGCATTAGCGCGAAAAGTCGCCTGTGGGGTTTGCCAAGAGCCTCCAACGTCGCTTGCGCCGGCTAGGTGATAGACCACCTCTGGCTGGCAACGGCGAAACATCTCGAGCAACGCGGCAGCATCAAGAATGTCGAGACCGTCGGTGACCCGATCGGTAGCGGTCACCTCGTCTCCACAATCTTCAAGGTGGCGTTGAAGGTGAGCGCCTACAAAGCCACCAGCACCAGTTATGAGTGCCCTCATAGGATTACCGGAGCAGGCTGAGGTGTGATTCGAATCTTCATGGCATGTCACTCTATGCGGGCGAGCAGGCAAAGCATGCCTTCGATTCGTGTGTCGCAGGTTCCGCGATGCTGCGCGGTACGATCCATGTTCCCCGGATGAAGGACATGGTCATCCCACCCGAGACTCAAGAGCCCAATTTAGATCCTCTACCCGCTGCCGAAGAACTCGGAGCGGACACTGTCGACGACGCACTCTTGTCAGATCAGGTTGCACTGATAGACGACTTTGAGTCTGAGGATGCTGACCTCGACGAGAAATGGGGCTTTGTTCAGCCAGAGCCACTTGTTGGCGTTGGCGCACCTCCTGTGGTGGCCGTGGTGATTACTTCTAACCCTGGTGATTTCTTTGAGGATGCCCTTGAGTCGATTGCAGCGCAGGAATACGAGAATCTGTCGGTTCTAGTTATCGATAATGGGAGCGAGCACGACCCAACTCCGCGAGTTGCAGAGATTCTGCCGACTGCCTTCGTGAAGCGGAGAGAGCAAGACCTAGGTTTTTCTGCTGCCGCAAACGAGGTACTCGTAGCCGTTGAGGGTGCAGCGTTCTACCTGCTCCTGCACGACGATGTTCGCCTGCCCGATGGCGCAATTACTGCCTTAGTGACCGAGGCCTTTCGGTCAAACGCTGGAATAGTTGGCCCCAAGCTGGTCGACTGGGACTACCCGAAACAGCTTCGTTCGGTTGGTTACGCCGTGGACCCATTCGGGTTTTCCTCTTCGGTTTCTGAGCCCGGTGAGCTAGATCAGTCTCAGCATGATCTGGCCCGCGAAGTCTTTGCTGTCTCGGACGCATGCATGCTGATCCGGGCGGATCTCTTTGCAACTCTTGGTGGATTCAACGAACAGATCCCGTATTTCGGCGAAGACATCGATCTGTGTTGGCGAGCGCACGTTGCTGCAGCAACCGTGCACCTCTGCCCCTCGGTTGCTGTGGGCCACCGCCAAGATTTTGAATCGCTTCGCGGCTCTGAAGAGCGGTCGGAACGCCTAGCACTTCGCCATGAGGCCAGGATGATGCTGAGCAACTACGAGTTGCTCCGTTTGCTCTGGGTTATTCCCGTGGCGATTGTGTACTCAGCGATTGATTTGCTTGCCTCTTTGGTTCTCGGCCGATTCAAACACGCTGGTGACGTCACAGCATCTGTGGCGTGGAATCTTGGGAACTTCTTCTCGCTGTTTTCTGCTCGCTCGCGGGTAAAGAAAACCCGCAGGACTCATGATTCTGGCTATCTGCCCTTGATGCGCCAAGGAAGCTCTCGCCTAAAGGGAATTCTGCGCGGTCAAGACTCAAGTGAGAATCGCGTGCAGTCAGCCACGAACGCGAGTCGCGAGTACCTGCGCGATATAACCGCTGGGCCAAATCGCACGGCTGTGGCCATCTTTGTTCTGGTTGCAGCCCTCATGGTGCTTGGTGCAAGAAACCTGATTTCTGGGCCGCTTCCCGTGTTCCGCGAGTTCATAGATGCCGGCAGCAGCGGCGGCCAACTGCTCTCGGAATGGTTCACGGGGTGGCGAAACGCTGGCCTTGGTGAGCCAGCGATTGCGCCGGGCCTAGTGCCCGGGCTTGGCCTTGTCGGCTCAGTTCTATTTGGGGCGATTGGACTAGCCCGCCGACTGATGATTCTGATGCCACTGCTCGTTGGCGCAATGGGGGCTTGGAAACTCTTCTTGGGCACGCACTCGACGCGTACTCGGGTAGCCGCCCTGCTCGCCTACGGCCTGAATCCTGTCGTGCTCAATGCCGTAGCAGAGGGTCGCCTGCAAGCACTCTGGGTGTACGCAGCGGCCCCTTGGTTGCTGCGGCGGCTGGCAATGCAGGCAGGAATCCAGCCGTTTGACAGGCCGGAACTGCCACTACCTCCACGCTTGCGACAGCTTGCGGGAACTGCACTGATCTTTGCTCTTGTGGGATCTGTTACCC
>CANJEC010000144.1 GCA_947473395.1 Actinomycetota bacterium
CCCTATGACTGCTGACCTGTCCTGACCTGTCCTGCTACACGAAACGAGAAATACCATGAGTGAGTTCCGTCCACGCCGAAGCGTCCTCTACATGCCAGGTGCGAATGACAAAGCCTTAGAGAAGGCCAAGACCCTTCCCACAGACGCCATCATCTTTGATACCGAGGATTCGGTAGCGCCTGATATGAAAGCCGTTGCCAGAGACAAGGTGGCTGCCGCTGTTACCAGCGGAGAGTACGGTCAGCGTGAATTGACCATTCGTGTGAACTCCATTGATACCGAGTGGCACGAGGCTGATGTTCGCTCTGCCTGTGCCGCTGCACCTTCCGGCATCGTGGTACCAAAGATCAACAGCGCAGCAGATGTTGCTGCCGTCGAATCCTTGATGGAAGCAGCTGGGGCGCCCAGCCACACCACCATTTGGGCCATGCTCGAGACTCCAGCAGCGATCGAGAACGCAGTTGAGATTGCATCCTGTTCGGAACGTCTTACCGTGCTGATTATGGGCACGAATGATCTTGCCAAGGAACTACGCGCCGCTTTAGTACCCGGGCGCCAGCCGTTACTTTGGGGCCTAGCTCGTGCCGTAAATGCGGCTCGCTACGCCGACAAAGTGATTTTGGACGGGGTGTACAACGAGGTTCGCAACCCTGAGGGGTTCGCCCTTGAGGCAGAGCAGGCTGCGCAGATGGGCTTTGACGGAAAGACGCTCGTGCACCCCACGCAGGTGGAGCCAGCGAACGCAGCTTTTGCTCCGACTGAAGAAGAGATTGAGTACTCGCGCAGGGTGATCGAGGCATTCGAGGCGGGAGTCGCAGCGGGACTTGGAGTAGTGACCGTGGATGGAAAGATGATCGAGAATCTGCATGTAGATAATGCCCGACGCGCCCTAGCTATTGACTTTGCAATTCAGGCTTTGAATCCGCAGTAGTTCGCTCGAGCCGATTGCAGGCATGTCTGCGGGGCGAGAACCTAGGGTGTGAGGCAGTGACCATCGAAGAGGTGCCAGAGATCATCGAGGACTTGGTGCTCGAGCATGCCTCGCTGCTGGTGAACGGTACGCACACTGAGCATCCGACCTGGGTCGAAATCAGAACTGCAATGGATTCCAACCAACTCATGTGGTTGGACTGCACGACTCCTGACCAAGCTGACCTGCAGCGAATGGTCAAACTGTTTGGGATCGATGAGGAGATGCTCTCTGATTCAGGGGACTTCAACCAGCGAACTCGACTCTCTGAGTACGACAGCTATGTGTTGCTAGTGGCCTATGGGGTGGCCGCAGATGCCCGCACCATGATGGAGGTGCACGTCTATGTGATGCAGCATCGCGTCGTGACTGTCCGTAACGGGCCTTGTCCTCCGGTGGAACAACTTCACGACAGGGCCGATAAAATGATGACGCCCACTACCACGGTGCCGGCAGTGCTGTCTCGGATCCTGTCAGTTTTGGTGGGCACGTTCGCCGACGCGCTCGACACCGTTGATGAGGAACTCACCGAGCTTGAGACCAGCATCCTTCACGACGACCCGAGTACTAGCCAGATCGAAAAGCTGCTGGACCTTCGCAAGAGGGTGAACACGTTCCGGCGAGCAGTTGACCCTGCTCGAGACTTAGTGGGAGCCGGAAGGTTTGTGATTATCGATGCTCTTGCGGATGTCTCCGAGGACGCACGGCGCCATCTGCGAGACCTTGCAGTTGACCTAGCGCATGTGGGTGATCAAGTTGAGAGCGAACGTGATCGTCTCTCTGCAGTGATGGATATCTACATGAACCAGGTGAACTATCGCCAGAACGACATTATGAAGAAGCTGGCAACTGTGTCCACGGTGTTTTTGCCGCTCATGTTTATTACCGGTTTCTTTGGCATGAACTTTGCTTTCATGGTGCAAACCGTCAACTCCTCAATGGCATTCCTGATCCTTGGGATCGGCCTCAACCTCATGACAATGATTGGGTCGCTCTATGTCATGAAACGCCGCGGTTGGTGGTGACTCACACTCTTGAAAACACCGACAGATTCAGCCAAGGAGGCTCTACATGATTACTCCCAACATCGTTGACTTGAGCAACGGCATGAACTTCATCAATGGTGAGTTCAAACCCGCTCGTTCCGGTTTGACTGATCAGGTGCTGGACCCGGCCACGGGTAGCGTGATTGCTCAGGTAGCTAGTTCTGATGCCGCTGACGTTGACGAGGCCGTCATCGCAGCTACGGAGGCGTTTACAACTTGGTCCGAGACCACGCCGCGCGAGCGCTTCGAGATGCTCTCTGCCCTAGCCGATGCCATTGAAGGTGACCTCGACAGGCTCAAGCAGATCGAGGCACTCAATGTTGGCAAGCCGCTGTCGATTATCGACTTTGAGTTTGACCTAACAGTGGACAACTTTCGCTTTTTTGCTGCAGCGGCACGCTTCCTTGATGGCCGCGCAGCAGGGGAGTACATGGCTGATCACACCTCGTTTTTGAGGCGCGACCCACTTGGAGTCATCGCCTCGATTGCCCCGTGGAACTACCCGCTCAATATGGCAACGTGGAAGATCGGTCCCGCACTCGCAACTGGCAATACCGTGGTGCTAAAGCCTTCGGAACTCACTCCACTGAGTGCTATTCGTCTGGCCGAACTCGCCGCCGAGATTTTTCCTCCTGGCGTGTTCAACTTGGTTCTTGGTCAAGGTGAGACGACGGGGGCGGCGCTTGTGGCGCACCCAGATGTGGCGATGGTTTCGGTGACCGGAGATGTCGGCACTGGCAAACTCATTGCAAAATCTGCATCTGAGAATCTCAAGCGAGTACATCTAGAGCTTGGCGGTAAGGCTCCGGTGATTGTCTTTGACGATGCAGATATCGAGGCAGTGGTTTCGACGCTTGCCGAGGCTAGTTACTACAACTCTGGCCAAGACTGCACTGCTCCTTGCCGAGTGATTGCCGGCCCTGGAGTGTTTGAGGATCTAGCAGAACGCCTGACGGCTGCTGTTGCAGCGCTCAAGGTGGGCGACCCGTTCGACCCAGATGTCGCAGTTGGGCCCGTGATCTCTGCAGAGCAGCAGTCTCGCGTGGCGGGCATGGTGGATCGGGCAGTAGCCGCTGGCGCCGAACTCACTACCGGAGGATCTGTCCGAGCAGGTTCAGGGTTTTTCTACGAACCAACCGTGCTCGTGAACCCAGCGCAAGATGCCGAGATTGTGCAGCGAGAAGTCTTTGGTCCAGTGGTGAGCCTGCAGCGTTTCAGTGACGAAGCTCAGGCCCTGGCATGGGCAAATGACGTGGACTTTGGTCTGGCTGCTTCTGTGTGGACTAGCGATGTTGGCCGGGCCATGCGTATGTCCAAGCGACTGCAATTCGGCACAGTCTGGGTCAACGATCACATCCCAATCGTGTCTGAAATGCCTCATGGAGGCTTTAAGCAGTCAGGGTACGGAAAAGACATGTCGGTATATGCCCTTGAGCACTACACCGAACTCAAACACGTGATGATCAAGTTTTAGACCCAACATTCGCAGTTTTTGCGAGCGGTCTCGGGCGACGCCCTCAGAGGCCGGCTTAGTTGGCGTGAGTCTCAGCGTGACGGGCCACGAGTTGCTTAGCGATCACCTTGAGGCACAGGGTCTCGTCTGCGCCTTCGAAGATAGACAGCACTCGCGCGTCCACAAAGAGTCGGCTGACTGTGTACTCCTCGGCGTAACCCATGCCGCCATGAATCTGCATTGCCTCTCGCGTGACCCACTCTGCTGCCTTACACACGTAGGCCTTAATCATCGAAGCCTCAAGTGCGCCCTCGCCCTTTGCCATCATGCGAGCAACCTCATAGGCAAACTGTCGAGCACCTTGAATGGTGATGGCCATGCGTCCGAGCTTGGCCTGAATGAGTTGATAGTTGTGAATTGGCTCACCAAACACTGAACGATCAAGCGAATACTGCCGGGCCTCTTCGAGGGCGGATTGCATCACGCCGAGCGCCCGTGCGGCAGTCTGTAGCCGCCCGTTTTCGAATCCTGCCATCTGGTAATAGAAGCCCTTGCCGATGCCACTCTCTTCGCCGATGAGGTTCTCATCGGGGACAAACCAGTTCTCGAGGGCAATCTCATAGGAGTGCATGCCTCGGTACCCGATGGTGTCGATTGGACGACCCTCCATTTTGGCAGGGCCGTGAGCGCTTTCAGAGGTGAGTTCAAATCCGTGAGCGTCGCCGCGCTCTTTGGGCAGGATGAACATGGACAGTCCACGGTGACCAATGGAACGGTCGGGATTGGTGCGAGCAAGCACCATGAGCACATCAGCTCGGGCACCAAACGTGCACCAGGTTTTTACCCCGTTGATCAGGTATCCGCCGTCAACCTTGGTAGCAGTGGTCTTGACTCCTGCCACATCCGATCCGTAGTCGGGCTCGGTCACGGCCACAGCGTTCATGACCTCAGCGCTAGCCAACAGCGGCAGCCAGTGTTGCTTTTGTGCCTCGGTCCCGCCTGCCTCGAGGGCGCGGGCCAGAATCTCGGGTCGAGTAACGAGCGAACCACCTGCACCTAAGGAGCCTCGAGAGAGTTCCTCAGTAGAAACCACCATTCCGATGTAGTCTGACTCGTCCCCAGATGCGAACCCGCCGTACTCCTGTGAGATAGAGAGCCCGAAAGCGCCCATCTCAGCCAGACTGCTGATGATTTCTTCGGGTATATCGGAATTGTCCCGGTGGATGTGCTCGGCGATCGGGGCGAGTTTCTCTTCGGCGTATCGACGGAACGTGTCTTGAACCATCTCGAAGTCACCAGACAGGTGCCGTGGACCATCAGTGTCGGCTAGCGCTGCCAGAAACTCTGGTGATCGGTACTCAGAAACGAAGTGTCGGACACCGTCGAGGGCGTCATCAGCAACGTTCCACTCCGACTCGCGGCCGAATACTTTGCCTGCAAGATCTGCGAGCACGTCTGCCGCAAAGGCGCAGCAGACACGGGCCTCGGTCTCCCCAAGCGCACCGTATGACAACAGGCCGCGAGCAGACATCACAGCCGCTGCAGCATGTGCAATGTCATAGGCCAAGACCTGGTTCTCGTCGATGCCGTCTGCGGCAAGTCTACCGATGCCAGCATCAAGCACC
>CANJEC010000145.1 GCA_947473395.1 Actinomycetota bacterium
AGGGGTTCTTCTTGCCGATGAGGCACTCCGGCGTCTCGAGATCGGCATTGAGGATGTGACAGCCGAGGTAGCTCGGCTTGCCGTTGACGGGTGGCGCCGGTTTGGAAAGGGACGTCATCCGGCGGGGCTTAACTTTGGTGATTGTTTTGCCTACGGTTTGGCCTTGGCCCGCAATGAAAGCCTGCTTTTTGTGGGGCAGGACTTCGCGCAAACTGATATCCGCTCAGCACTAGATCTGTAAGACTTCGAGGCCCGGCCTGAATTCCTTCTAAGGCGGTAGAAAAGAACCCTTCTGGTATCGTTGAAAGGGCAATAACATGGTTCGGCACAGGGGGGACTTGTGTCGCAGGGTGACTCTTTGTAGAAGGGGAAGCGTGTCGAAAGTTGCTCGGGTAGCGGCGGTGGCGATTCTGGCGCTGCTGTTTTCGGCATGCGCTAGCACAGGCTCAGCAGACAAAGAGCGCTCCAATCCAGACAAGAATGATTCGGCCAGTGACTCGGGCAGTCCTCAAGCATCCGAGGTAGAACCGGTCGGTCAGCCGTCCTCGGGCCAGCAGCCAGCCGAGCCGCTTGGCGTGTTTGCCCCAGTAGGGGAGCGATGGAGTTACTTACCAGCAGCCGTTGCGGGAGTCACTGTCACCCCAGACCCGCAAGCCGAAGTACCCGCGCTTGAGCAACTTCGTGAGGAGCTAGCCACTCGACCGCCGGCTAGCGGGACCGATAACTACACGAGAGTTTCCGAGGCAACACCCACACGCTTTATGGATCTGCTGATCGACGTGGGCCGCCGTCGATCCCTCAACCCACTGCGCATGTCACGCTTTGCAGCGATGCTCGGAGTTGCAGGACATGAGGCCGTGGTTGCGGCCGCGAAGAGTTCTGTTGCACCAGTCAAAACTCCTGCCCAAATCGATAAGGCGCTGGCCAAACCGGTTTCTGGAACTGATGGCTGGGGAGTGGAGTTGCCCCCAACCTCGTTGCCTCCAGAGATTGTTGCGGCGGCGGCGATGCAGACGGTTGCCTGCTCTGCGCTACCCGTCGAATGCCCTCGCTTTGAGCAACTCGGGCAAGTAGCTCGTGATCGACTCGTAGCAAGCGGGGGAGTATGGCCATCGCAAATAGATGCAGGCTGGAACCTTGGAGTCACAGTCGGTCAGGAGACTCTGGCCTACGCCAATGAAGATGGAGCGGCACCTTGGACAGGTGATTCCGCAGCAGCCCAAGATGGTTCTTGGGTGCCGACACCTGGGATGTTCGCACCGGCGCTTGAACCAGGTGCCGGTAGTTGGCGTCCCTGGAATCTGACCTCGGGAAGCCAGTTCCGCCCCAAAGCACCACCACAGCCAGGCTCGGCTGAGTTCCGTGCAGCGGCAGAGCAGGTCCTCTCGGTAGGCAGCAATCTGTCTGATCGTGCTCTACGAATCGTGCGGTTCTGGGACATGGGCCCGGGAAGCTCTACCCCTCCTGGCTACTGGCTTACTGATGTTGCCGATGAGGCTCTTCGCACCACAGACGTGGCCGATCAGGCAAGCGCCTTGGCAGCGCTTTCAACAGCCATGTTTGATGCGAGCGTTGCGATCTGGGATTCCAAATACACATACGACCTAGTTCGCCCCGTCACCGTGATTCGAAAAGACCTTTCTCCTCAGTGGCTTCCGAGCCTGCTCACCCCGCCGTTCCCAGCGTATGTTTCTGGCCATGCCGGTTACTCAACCGCCGCAGCAGTGGTGCTTGCTCAGCTGATTCCAAGACGCGCCGAGGAGTTTTATGACTCTGCAGCTGAGGCCGCCGACAGTCGAGTTCGGGGTGGGATTCACTACTTTTTCGATGCCACTGGAGGGGTAACTCTGGGCGAGTCCGTTGCTACGAGTTCGCTTGACCGGGCTGGTCTAGCCCCGTCAGAGAAGCTCGAAACTGTAGGAGAGCGTCTGGAGTTTCAGTCGGCCGATATCGGGGTCCAGGCCAGATCATGAGGGGAATGAGGATTGGCCGCGCCGCGTTGCTGGTCTTGTGCGTGTTCGCCTCTGCTTGTTCGGCTGGCAATAACGCTGACGGCTCCTCGACGACGAGTACCACAACCAAAGTCCGCACCGAATCCGCGGATGTTGGCTTAGCCCCTAAACCGATACCTGACCCCACCGCCAAGGTCCCTGAAAAAGACATCAACGGCATCACTTTTGCTGATGTGACGAAGGCAGCAGGTCTAGATCGCGATCACAGCACCAGAGACCAAATCGGTGAGGACGGAATGTCGGCCGCAGTGTCAGTGGTCGACATTGATGAGGACGGCTGGCCCGACATCTTCTTGTCGCGGGTTGGCGACTTGAACTCGATGTATCGAAACAACCGAGACGGCACCTTTACTGACATTGCACAAGAGGCCGGGCTGGGCGGTCAGAACCCCGAGTTTGGAACAGGCCCAGCAGTGTTCTTCGATGCCAACGGGGATGGGCATGTGGACGTGTACATGGCCGCAATTGGAGCTGAGTCTGATCGTCTGTTCATAAATGATGGTGCTGGTCATTTTGTTGACCGCACCGAACAGGCGGGCATCTTTCAGCCGCCCCCGAGCCAGTTGCGCAACGGAGATCAGGTGCACGGACTCACCGTGGGTGACGTGAATGCTGACGGCAATCTTGACTTGGTCGCGGTGCAGTGGGATACCGCAGTGCCAGAGAGCGCAGCAGTTGCAGGGGCACAGCGTGAGTCCTCCTCTGGCGATGAACGCTTTGATCGCGCTGGGAATATTTGCAAGAGCACTCAGAAATTTCGTAGCCAAGGCTTCTCGAGAGTTCCCAACAGTTCGCCCAATCGAAGCCGACTGTGGCTCAGTAACGGTGATGGAACCTTCCGCGATGGCACTGCGGAATGGGGAGTGAGGTTCGACCAGATACTTGCGTTCACTCCCGTCCTGAACGATGTGGATGGTGATGGTCGACCAGATCTGGCGATCACAGGGGACGCTTGCACCAGTCGCTTGTATCGCAACGTAGACGGCAAGAGATTTGAAGACATCACCGAGGTGGCTGGAGTTGGAACTGACGAAAATGGCATGGGTTCGACCTTCCGCGATATCGACGGCGATGGCGATCCCGATTGGCTGATCTCATCGATTTCGTATCCGACTGAGACTGGTGATTGCCCGATTGTGAGCAGTATCACCGGGTGTAGCGGAAACCGTCTCTATCTCAATGATGGAAACGGGACATTTACTGATGCGACTGACAAGTTTGGCCTTCGTCACGGCTGGTGGGGTTGGGGATCTGCCATTGAGGACTTTGGAAATGACGGAAAGCTTGAGGTTGCAATGGCCAACGGATTTTCTGCAGCCGAGTCTTTACGGCCAGAGAATGGTGATTGGACCCAGGACTATTTCAACGTTTTTAGAAAAGACCCGATGCGCTTTTGGGTCTCCACGAAAGATGGTTACAAAGATGCCGCTTTCCAAGTCGGACTTGAAGATTTTGGAGTGGGTCTAGGACTCGTGCCCGTGGACTTCAACCGTGACGGGAACCTTGACCTCATCATGGCCAAGAGCGAAGATCCGCCCCGGCTGTTTCAGAACAACACGCCTGCACGAGGGTGGCTAGATGTGCGCCTAGATGACCCGTCAACAGCGGGAAATCGCTGGGGAATTGGTGCGCGAGTAGAGGTCACCATCAAGGCCGGCGAGAAGCCGGTGGTGGCCGAGATCTCTACCGGGGGTTCCTATGAATCTCAGAAACTTCCCGAGCTACATGTCGGCCTTGGGAACCGAAAATCGGTGGCAAAAATTGATGTCTATTGGCCCGGTGAAACCAAGGCGCAACAACTCAGCAACGTGAAAGGCAATCAGGCCATCACGATCAAGCGAGAACCCTGAGCGGGCCGAGTCCCGTACTGCGTTGGCGACTGCGGTGTTGGCGACTGCGGTGTTGGCGACTGCGGTGTTGGCGACAGTTGATCTATCGGCAGTAGTGCCTAGTTGCCACTGTTAGGCATTGCCGTTCCGGAGGTGCTTGAGAGTGCGTTTTGAAGGCACTCTCCCATTGCCTGAGCGACTGCCGGCGAAGGGGGATTGCTGACGCTGTACTTCTCGTTCAACTTCGTTGCTAGGTCTGTTACCTGTGCTTGATAGGTATCGCCTATCTGCTGGATCTGCTCGGGGTGTGCGGCGATTGCTTTTGCAGCGCTTTTCGCCGCAGCACAGAGCGCATCAACATCGGGATCCCCACTTGAGCCTGCGTTTGCCTCGCTACCAGACTCGTTGTCCGCCGCGGTGGAGGAGGTCGCCGCCGCATCTGCTTTTGTGTTGGTGGTAGCGGCATCCTCTGAGCTACTGCATGCGGCCCCGCTCATGAGAACAGCGGCCGTCAGGGCTGCGGTTGTCAGAAACTTCTTCAAGATAACTCCAGTTTGGTCAGTGATGGCGAGTCGGAATGATGCCCGCCTGCGTTGCTATCACGGATAGGGCGAAGCTCGTTGCCCATTTGCGAGCAAGGGTCGGGTAAGCCGTATCAGCGCCGATCGTTTAGCGCCGGAAAGGCATCTCGCCATGAGCCTGCCGCCGCCGGGTCGATCTGGGCAAAGAGCACTTCTTCTTCCGTGCCGGCCTCGGCAATCACATTCCCGAGAGGATCGACGACGGCAGAGCGGCCGCCCAGTTTGGTTCCGCATTGCGTGCCCACCCCGTTGCACGCAATCATCCAAGCCTGGTTCTCAATTGCTCGGGCCTGCAGCAGAACGCGCCAGTGTTCAATGCGCTCCGCAGGCCAGCCGGAAGCCAGAACAAATGCTGTAGCTCCAAGGTCGACCAGACTACGGAACTGTTCGGGGAAGCGAAGGTCGTAACAGGTTGCAAGACCTGCTGGCCCCATCGGCGTGTTGGCAACAACAAGTTCCTCTCCTGCTGTCATGACCTCAAGCTCACCCCCGTCAAACCCAAACAGGTGACGCTTGCGGTAGGTGTCGGCGACCCGACCTCGAGCGTCAATCAGCACCGAGGTGTTAAACGTGAGCCCATCTTCGCGTTCTGCGATCGATCCCATATGAATCCAAGTCTGGCTGCGAGCAGCGAGCTCTTGGAACTGTTGAACCAGCGGACCGTCCAAGG
>CANJEC010000146.1 GCA_947473395.1 Actinomycetota bacterium
CTCGTGCGTCCAACGCAATCAGCAGGTATTGGGAGAGCAGTAAATGACCGCCTGTTTCGAGCGGCTCAGGGCCGCAGCCTGAAGGACTGCTCTGAGGAGTCCGTGCGCAGGGCCTTGGCGATTGCTCTTGGTGAACTGCCCTAGGTGGATAGGGCTAGCCTCGGTTCGGTGTTGAGTTCTGGAATCCATGTCAGAGCGATTCGGGCGTTGCTCGTTCCTGTCGCGTGCGCGACATGTCTGCTTGGCGCGTGTAACGCCAGTGGATCGCAGGCTGGCACTGTCGAGGTCACCTCTCAAATTGGTAACTATCCCAGCCAAGCAATCAGTCAAGAGTCCTCCAACTCGCAAGCTGCCATAGGGAATATGCCGGCCGAACTGCCTGCTTCCGGTGTTACTGAGTACCCCGAGACTGTGCAGGATCCTGTCGTCATTCAGCCTTCCCCGGTAACAGAAGATCAGGTCTCGCCTCCGAGCAGCCAGTCGCTAGGCAGGATTGAGTCTGACGGTGCCGCAGAACCCTCAACAACTCCTGATTTGCCAACTCCAACCCAACCCGCACTGCCGGTAATCGAGCCTGGAGCGGCTCAAGCTGTAGAGAATCTGGCATCCCCTCAGGATCGTGTGCTGGCTTCTCAGGCGCTAGGGCTCATCGAGTACGACTGGCAGAACTCCTTGAAGGGTTGGGAACTGCGTTTTCTTGGCTCACGGACTGGTTACCGCGGCATGACCTACCCCGATGATCGCCGAATCGAGGTGTACCTGCGGGCCGGTGACACTCCTACGAGTCTGGCTCACGTCGTGGCCCACGAACTTGGTCATGCAGTCGACTTGACCTTCTTTGATGATGGCGACCGAAGAGCCTGGATGTCTGCCCGAAAGGTTGGTTCTGGAGTCCCTTGGTTTGTTGGACCTGGCGGCGCAGACTTTTCGAGTGGGTGCGGCGATTTTGCCGAGAGCTTTGCGTGGTGGCAGGTCGGTCCTCCCGACTGGTTTGGCGAACTTGGGTCTCCTCCAACAACAGCGCAGCTTGGAGTTCTTGTGGGCCTGGTAGTTCTTCCGGGCCTACCCCGCTGAGATAGCTCATCTTGAACATCGGGGGTTTCCCCTCGCGCAACCTCAAAGATTCCGAAAAGACATCGAGTCTCTGTATGCTCAAACCCAAGCGATACTTACGCGTGTGCTCACTTGGCACATGGGCTCATCATGATCAAGACCCGAAAGGTGCGTCGTGGCAGAACAGTTGACCAAGACGCCTGAAAAAACCAGTTTGCCTGTCGGCATGCTCAAGGCCTGCCGGCCAAAACAGTGGCCGAAGAACGTTCTGGTCTTTGTGGCGCCGGCCGCTGCTGGAGTAATTACTGAGCCCTACCGGCTCAAACTCACCGTCATTGGTTTTATTGCTTTCTGTATGGTGTCCTCTGCGACCTACTTGCTCAACGACATCCTCGATGTTGAATCGGATCGCCAGCATCCAACGAAATGCAATCGCCCAATCGCTGCCGGTGTTGTTCCGATCCCATTGGGCATTGCAATGGCAGTGGTGCTCTTTGTCGGCGGCCTTGGGGTTGCTTGGCTCGATAATCCTCAGATCACCATGGTGGTTGCTTTCTATGCCGTGCTCACCACGAGTTACTCGCTGTTCTTGAAGACCATCCCAATTCTGGATCTGGTGATCCTTTCGGCCGGTTTCATTCTTCGACTCCTGGGTGGTGCATTCGCAGCCGAGGTTGATGTTTCTGACTGGTTCTTGATCATCTCGCTCTTTGGTTCGCTGTTTATTGCTTCGGCTAAGCGCTTTGCAGAAAAGCGTGAACTCGGAGATCGTGCAGCGGAGCTTCGGCCAACACTCGGGGCGTACAGCCTTGAGTACCTCGGCTTCCTTCGGGCAGTTTCCGTGTCAGCGCTAGTGATTAGTTATTGCCTGTGGGCGGTTGAGCATGCAAGCCTGAACGATGCCTCGCCATGGGCGCAGATCTCGATTATTCCCTTCCTGATTGCAGTGCTGCAGTACGCACTGTTAGTGGATCAGGGCAAGGGCTCAGCGCCCGAGGATGTCATATTGCATGACCGGTTGATGCAGGTGATGGGAGCAATATGGGTAGTCCTTTTAGCAATTGGCATCTACCGGTGACGGGCGTCGAATTCGAGGTCGAATCGAAACTGCTTGGTGGATGGGGGCGAACATCTCCGACGCTTTCGGACCTAGTTCATGCACGCACGAGTGGGCAGGTTGTTCAGGCGGTTCAGGCTGCGAACGGCCGAGGAATCATCGCCCGGGGTCTTGGCCGCGGGTACGGGGACTGCGCTCAAAATGCGGGTGGACTGGTACTCGATGGCCCCGCACGTTCCGGAATCATTGAGGTTGACCTAGAACGCTTGCAGGTGCGTGCACTAGCGGGAACCAGCTTGGACGAACTGATGAAATGGTTTGTTCCGCTCGGCATGTTTGTGCCTGTGACTCCCGGGACGCGCTCGGTCACAGTAGGCGGAGCAATCGCTGCCGATATTCACGGAAAGAATCATCACATCAAGGGGTCCTGGGGGAGCCATGTGCTGTCACTTCGTTTAGTCGATGGCTTCGGCGCCATCCGTGAGCTCTCTCCCTCCCAAGAACCGGAGTTGTTCTGGGCGACGATCGGCGGCATGGGACTGACGGGCATTGTGGTGGACGCAACCATCCAGATGACGCCTATTGGGTCAAGCTTTGTGGTGGTCGACACAGACCGCACCGATGACCTTGATGGCGTCATGACGCTCATGCGAGAGGGCGATGAGTACTACGACTACTCAGTTGCATGGATTGACCTCATTGCAACGGGTGAGCATATGGGGCGTTCGATTCTGGAGCGGGGACGCTTTGCTACTCGTGAAGAGGCGCTAGCCGCTGGCCGCGATGACCCGTATAAGTACTCGCCGCATCAGCTGATTTCACCCCCGGACTTGTTTCCCTCTGGGCTTCTCAATCGACTCACTATTCGTGCGTTCAACGAACTGTGGTATCGCAAGGCCCCAAAGCTGAAGCGGGACCACATCTCGAGTATCGAGGCCTTCTTCCATCCGCTCGACATGATTGAGGATTGGAATCGGCTCTACGGGCAGCGAGGGTTTTTGCAATGGCAGTTTGCCGTTCCTGACGAGGCAACCGATGTGGTTCGAACCACAGTCGAGCGCCTCTCTGCTGCAGGAGCGTCTTCGTTCCTTGCAGTGCTCAAGCGCTTTGGTCCGGGCAATATTGCACCTCTGTCCTTCCCTACAAAGGGTTGGACGCTGGCGCTCGATATTCCAGTTGCTGCCAACCTTGACCGCTTACTCGATGAGCTCGATGAGCTCGTGGTGGCCGCCGAGGGGCGGGTCTACTTGGCCAAAGACAGCCGAGTTCGCCCGGAACTAGTACCGGACATGTATCCGCGCCTTGATGAGTGGCGGCAGATACGTAACGCTGCAGACCCTGAGGGCAGGTTCTGCAGCGATATGAGTCGCAGACTCAACCTTATTTAGCCGCCAACCTCACTGGCGTACTGGTCCAAGGACGCTTGGAACTCGGTGTTGGCAGTCTTGATCGTCGCTGTGACTTCGCCACCACCTGTTGTGACCTTCTCAAGCGCACCTCGGGTGATGGAGCGGAACTCGTTATATGGTCCAATCACAGGTCCAGGGAATTCGGGATCTAGGTTCATGAGACCGGCAGAGGCAACCGAGAGCCATTGACCGCGCTGAGTGGCTGTGAAGGCTGCAAGAAGGGCTGGGTCTTCACGTGCGGACTCTGACACTGGCAGGTACGAGCCTTCAAGAGTCCAGCGGACCTGCTGAGGGGTCTCGTTGAAGTACTTCATGAAGTCCCAAGCGGCTGCAATCGATGCGTCATCCTCGCCGTTGACCATGTACCACCCTGCGCCACCGATCTGGCCAACTCCGGCTTCTTTTAGGCCGGGGTTGAGGCCGACTCCAATTTTGAGCGTGTCGAATTTTACTGTTGAGAGGTCAATCCCGAGGTCAGTAGCCCCAACATCTTCGTTTGTAAGCGTGCCTTCAATTGCTGCGTTCACCGAGGTGATTGCAGTGGAGGTATCAATCAGCATGGAGGAAGTCTGAAGTGCCATCGCGAAGAGTTGCCCGAATGAGTCAGAGTAGGGGACTGCTTTGAGGAGGCCGTCCTTTTGCATGGATTGGAACCACTGAAAGACCTCGGTTGTTGGATCGCTGATGAGTTCTGACTCTGTAGCCAATCCAGAGCGACCGTTGCTGTTGTTGACCACTGGTTGTTCAACGCCAGCGAGAGCCTGCTCGAGGTACCAAGAGTCAACCCGCAAGACGAGTGGTTGCTCAACCCCGGGGATATTTGCCGCTTTGATTTTTTCGGCGGTGGCCCGCAGTTCAGCCAAGGTTTTGGGCAGAGCTGTTGGGGTTGAGTCCACCCCGGCAGCGGCCAAGTGAGCCTGATTGACATAGAGCACGGGCTGGCTCACCGAGAATGCAGCAGGCCAGAGCACATCATCAACGGTGTACCCGCTGATGACAGCAGGGAGGATGTCCTCGTAGATGGCCGCCGCTGCTTCGTCCGCAGCCACGCAATCTTGAGCGGGAACGATGGACTCCGAATCAATCATGAACTGCGTGGTGGTGTCTTCGCTCAGCACAATATCGGGCAGCGAAGCCGGATCGCCGAGAGCGTCTTGGTACTTCTTGAGGAGTTCCTCGTAGCTCCCCTGAGCCTCTACCGAAAGAACAACCTTGGTCTGGCTCTTGTTGTACGAGTCCGCAATGCTTTGAAGAGTCTTTGCAGTCAGTCCGATCCATGCATGCCAAATGGTGATCTTGACTGGCCCGGCGGCATCATCGAGCGCAGCAACGGGGCACAGCGAGGCATCGCCCTTGCTTGTGTTGCCTGACCCAGATTCACCGTCAGAGCTACTGCAGGCCAGCGCGAACAGAGCGAGCACAAGAAGGAGCGCTGCCCCGAGTTGTGTTCGATGTTTGGGTCGGACCTGCCGAGGCGCCGAGGAACTGAGCGGGCGAGTGTTGGGCTGATTCTGCATCTGGCAGTTCTCCTGTGCTTGAGGCACCTCAGGGCCGTGTTTGATTCAC
>CANJEC010000147.1 GCA_947473395.1 Actinomycetota bacterium
AGCAGATGGGGAGGGTCCCGTCAGAGAGGTTTCACTCGATGCTTTCGAGATATCCCCAACGGCTGTAACCAACGCCGAGTTTGCCGAATTTGTTACCGCTACTAGATGGCTCACCGAGTCCGAGCGCGAGGGTTCCTCGTTCGTGTTTGGGGGACTTCTACCCGATGACTTTCCACCCACACAGGGGGTCGCCTCTGCGCCATGGTGGCGGCTTGTGCTGCGGGCCAACTGGCAACACCCAGAGGGGCCACAATCCTCAATTGCGGACCGACAAGACCACCCGGTCGTGCACGTCACATGGGAAGACGCCACGGCCTACTGCGAGTGGGTTGGAGCACGACTGCCAACCGAGGCCGAATGGGAGTACGCCGCTCGAGGCGGATTAGACCAGAAGCGCTACCCCTGGGGAGATGAGCGGGAGCCAGAAGGCGAGCATCGCATGAACGTCTTCCAAGGAGAGTTCCCAGGCCACAACACTGCCGCTGACGGCTTTGCTGGAACTGCGCCCGCCGACGCGTTCGCCCCGAACGGGTACGGGCTCTTCAACACCTGCGGAAACGTCTGGGAGTGGTGCGCTGATTTCTTTGATCCCCGATTTCATCTCACCGAGCCTCCGGAGAACCCTTCTGGGCCGCCCACGGGCACTCATCGAGTCATGCGTGGCGGCTCCTATCTCTGTCACGAGTCCTACTGCTGGCGGTACCGGGTCTCCGCTAGGAGCGCGAACACCCCGCAAAGCAGCGCGGGCAACATGGGGTTTCGTGTCGTACGTGACATCAATAGTTGAAACGGCAGAAGTTCCGCAGTAGCGCTGCCTGAGTCCTAACATCTTGGCTATGGGAATCTTGAACCGCTCAAAAGATGCAACGCATAAGTTTCAAATGCACGAGAAGCTCATGAGCTTTGGGGACGATTCCTGGATTGAGAACGAAGCCGGAGACAAGATCTACAAATCGGACGGCAAGGCCATGCGCATGCGCAAGACCTTCATTCTGGAAGATGCTTCCGGAAAGAATCTGGCCGAGATCAAAGAGCGAGTACTGAGCGTCAGGGACAAAATGTCGCTCAAGCTGCCGGATGGGCGCTCCGCAACAGTGCACAAGAAACTCATCGGCATTCGCGACCGCTACAAGGTCGAAATGGATGGCGGAGATGACCTACATGCCCACGGAAATATCGCCGATCACGAGTACGAGATCGAGCGCGATGGCGACACCATCGCAACGGTCTCCAAGAAGTGGTTCCGCGTTCGCGATACCTACGGCATAGAAATCATTGACGGCGAAGACGACGTCCTGCTCTTGGCCGTCACGATCTGCATTGACGCCCTCTCGGACGAGTAACAGTCTGACCAATTAGCGAAGCACGAGTACAGAATCTTTGACCCCGAGGTGAACCTCTGTGGACTTTGCAGGGTTGATCACGACCTCACCGCTGCTGCCAATTCGGTAGCCGAGAGCAGTCTGGTTTTGTGCCGATGCCGCGGCTACCACATGGGCGAAGGTCTTCAGCGCCTCTGCCCCATAAGCAACGGCGGGACGCAGTTCAACAACACACCCTTGGGGATCGAAGAGGTCTCGAAACACCAGGTCAAGCTCATGACGTTCAGAGAGTTGCGCAATGAGCAGACTCGTCAGTTCCACGCTGACAATAAAGTCATCAGCACCAGTAGCAACAGCGAGTGGAGTGTGTCGCTGCTCAAGAAGCTCGGCAACGATTCTCACGTCACCTAGTTCGTGCTTCTCAACTATTTGATTGAACGCCATCAGCGTCAGCAGGGTCCGGGCATCAGCCTCATCTGTCGAGATCTCCTCCCGGTAGCCCAGCACAATCACCTCATCAAAATGCCGCAGCGCTGCATAGGCAGTGACATCCTCGGGGCCCCCACCAAATGCGGCTACTTCAATCCGGACATTGCGTACCGAGATTGAGGTTTCAATAGCGTCTACATCGACCTGCTCAGGGTCGGCAATGATCTCAATCACCGTGTCTGATGTCAGGAACTCGTCGAGCTCAGCTAGCACGCGGGGACCCAAGACACTCCAACCCACAACCAAGATCCGCGTTGGTCCAGCCTGCTCGGCGATTACCGCTGCCTGCGGAATCTCAGGCGTGTCGCCAACACCACCGAACTGGAAGGTGGAATCATCCGAGGCGATCCCAATGAGTTCATCTCCGTCTTGAAGGACAGTACCGGCCGGAGGATTCAGTTGGACTAGTCCGTCAGCGGTAAGGCGGCCCATAAGCGCACTGCTCTCGAATGCAAGTTGAGCCTGAGCAAATGTATGCCCCGTTGTCTCTGGAAACTTCTCGAAGTAGACCTCATCTCCATCGAAGTCTAAGAGCTCACGAAACACAGTACTGAGTCCGCGTTGACGACAAGCCTGAGCAGTTAACTCCGCGACGATCTGATCTGAATTCACCGTCACGACTCGCGGGCCAAACAGAGAGCGAATTGAGGCATCAGCTGACTCTGAACCGGTCTCTACAACAATGTGGGCATTTTCAAAATGCGGATCGATGGATCTAATTGCAAGCAAAGTCTTGATCACTACTGCATCGTTTTCGCCGACAACAATGATCGACCTCGCACCGGCAACGTTTACTAACTCGAGATCGGCAGGTTCGTCGGTGTGGCCTCTTCGGCACACAAGCCGAGTAGTCAGGAAGTCCCGTACCTGATCGCGGAGCTCGTCTTCCATAACCGACTTCTCTTCATTGGCAAGAACGACGACTACTCCCCGACGCAGGCTTTCATTAGCAAGGACAAGTTCGCTCACAATCACGGGCACGCGGCTCGAGTAACCCAAGATCAGCGTATGGCCGGTCTCTAAGACGCTACTGCGGCCTTTACGAAGGCCATCGACGCGCTGATCAACAGAGTTGGCGATCAGACCAATCAGGCTGCCGGCCAAGAAAATGCCCGCCAAGGTAATCGAAAGTCCAAGCATCCGTGTGGGCCAGCTGCTGTCGCCGGCGAACGTTCCCGCATCAACCACTCGAAGCATGGCCTGCCAGAAGGCTTCGCCAAAGCCTAAGCGGGCTCCTCCGTTCACCCCGACCAAACCAAAAATCGTCATGAAAAGCGCGGTTACCAAAATCACCAGCAGCGTCAATAACCCAAGCCAACCAATGACCACAGACGGCCCCCGAGAGAGCCCCGTGTCGAACATGTAGCGCAAGCGGGCGCGTACCCCTGGCTTCGAATCCCCAGCAGAACTCGACCCCGCTGTAGTCGGACTCGCAGCGCCCGAACCCGCAGTCCCCGAGCCAGAACTGCCCGAAGTAGACCGACCACGACGATTCACTGCCTTACCCTGCCGCCGCAGCGCTTTTTGGGGTGATTGAGGGACCTCGTCCTGCAGGGTCATTCCAGTCGCTTCCAGAGGCGATTCTCGGGAATCAGCGCACCTCAACTTGTGAATATAGCTGCCGATCCGCAAAAACGCCTCGGAGGGATCGGCTTCATCGGTGCGGCCCAGGCACTACGCATTCGCCAGCCAGTTGCCGTGAAACCCGAAAGGCACTCGGCGAGGAAGGTGCACTCGAGCAACCTCGGTCATCTCTTGTGCATCAAGAATGACTAGTGCCGACTCTGTTGAGTTCTGATCGCTCACGATGTTCAGTAACCAGCCTGCATCCTCTTCGGTCCGGTCAGGGTCGGCGGCAAACACGGCCTCCCCACAGACTGAGTGATCACCATAGATGTGCGTGACCGAACTCCCCTCTTGTAGGTCGTGGCGCGTCACACCATCAAAGACAACCTCGTCTTCCTGCCAGCTACGGGTGTGCCCCAAGTACCCATACCTAGACTTCAGCCCAGCAAATGCATCATTAATTCGTGGGAAGTCTGCGGATCGATCATCCAGCATTTCTTCCGACACCGTTCCAGCGAGCGGGTTGATGCGCCAACGATGCAATGACGGCCTCACGGTGTCGCCAACGGTGTCATCACCAAAGCTGACATTGAGACGATCCGACCGGCATCCCTCAACAACAACGGTGTCCCCATCGTCATAGGCATTGAGAAAGTGGAATACATAAAACGGGTCGACCTCGATCCAGCGCACACCTAGTTCGAGTGCTTGGCGGTCCAGAACCCCAATGCGAGCGCCGTTTTCTGGCGCCCACTCAATGGCGGCCCCGCCTGCCAGCATCGCATCAAGATCGAACACCGCCGGTAGATCAAAGAACACAACGTGGCGGCGTGAAACTGCAAAGTCGTGCATCATGACGGGATTCGGCAGGTTGATCTCCACGCTGTTGATGAGCGTTCCCGAAGCATCGGCTTGATGGAAACGCAAGTAGGGCGGGAACGGGCTGTAGCCAAAGAACAACAACTCACCGGTCTCTGGATCTTCTTTGGGGTGAGCAGTCATCGGGCCGATCAGAGCGCCAGCAAAATCCCACTCGCCACACGTGGCTAACTCGTTACTCATCTCTATTGGCTTGCCGGCCTCCATGAGCGCAAGCAGTCGGCCCCCATGCCTGACGATGTTGGTATTGGCCGTGTTCTTCATCATTCCAGCTTCAGCGAGTAGCTCCTCGGGTGGCATCCGAAACTCCGATAGGCCCCCGAAGAGTGCCTCGCCTTCTCGCCGCTCGATCAACAAGCCCTTCGACTCGACATACCGGTTGTGATAACTCGCTCGGCCTTCACCTAAGCGAACAGCGTGAACCATTCCGTCGCCGTCGAAGACGTGGTAGCGGGTCAGTGGTTCGAACTGAGGGTTCGGCCCGTTGCGAATGTACATTCCATCTAACGCCGGGGGAATCCTGCCAGTGACCCGAAGGCCTTCCACATCCAGTTCATCGCTGACAGGCTCGTACTGACCGATCAAGAACGGGTTTGCACTAGCTGGCGATTCGAGTGACATACGGGTCAATGTATCCCTCGAGCCGCGATCTGTAAACGGTGTTTACCTCTCGGGCAGATCCCCCGGCCAGCTATTGAGCTAGGGGGTTGACTTGTCCGGCAAGAACAGTGTTAATCACCGAGTCCATCAGTTCCACCGAGGCTTCCTCGTCAGCTGCGAACCCCAGCAGCAATACCTCTGCCACTCCGTG
>CANJEC010000148.1 GCA_947473395.1 Actinomycetota bacterium
TGCTTTGGTGGTGACACCAAGAATCACGATGACGAACAATGCAGTGAGGACGACTTCTGCAATTGCGGCACCTGCAAGGTTGTAGAAGATCCGACCGTTCTGCTGGCCATATGCATTTGAGGCAAATGCCCCTTGACCGATCTTGAACCCACCTGGCTTGGATGTCTGGATTGACCACAACACTGCAACCGCAGCAATGGCACCAAGGGACTGCACGATGACGTAGGCGGGAACGTCTTTCCATTCAAAGCGCTTTGCTGTGGCAAGCCCAAATGAGACTGCCGGGTTGAAGTGGCCACCAGAAACATGGCCAAAGGCATAGGCACCGCACAACACCGTCAGGCCGAAGGCAAAGGCCACACCGAGGTAGCCAATACCAAAGTCAGTCACCGTGGTTACGCCAATATCTACGCCGCCAATGCCGACCTTGCCGGTGGTTGGGGCGAGTGCCCGAGCAGCGAAAATTGCGGAGCCGCAACCTCCGAGAACGAGTAGGAACGTGCCAAGAAACTCAGCACCAAGCTTTTTTGCCAACATATGTCTCCTCTGCAGCGACAGATTGGGTAGGCACTACGCCACATAAGGTATTCACGCGGCGTCCCGAAATTTAGTTGGCTACCTCAGCCAAGTCGCGGAGCTTCATGCAAAAAATGCTTCGGAGGCAGTCCACAGTGCAAGGACTGCAAAGATTCCCGCAGCTATGCGACGAACGAGCCGCAGGGGCAAGTAACGCAGTAGTTGTTGACCTGCGAGTGCAGCGAAAGCCGCAACCAACCAAAGGGCCGCGAGCGCACCTACTGCCACTGCTAGGGGCTGCCCGGTGCGAGCCGCCATTCCCGCAGTGGTGATCTGCGTAAGGTCCCCAAATTCGGCTATAAAGATCAGTCCGAAACTCCGAATAGAAATTCCAAAAAAGCTGGTAGCCGCGCCAACCTCGGAGACTTCAAGCTCCTCGTCAGCTGATCGCCACAGGATGACTGCCCCAACAGCGAAGAGCACGGCGACTACGGCATTCACCGGGCGATCTGGCAGCGCCGAGATCAAGCCACCGAGCAGCACAGCCAGGGCGACTTGCACAGTGAATGCCGCAGCCACACCGCACCAGACTGGAAGCGGTCGGCCAAACCGGGTGGTGAGTACCAGCGTGGCCATCATGGACTTGTCTGGTAGCTCGGCCGGAAACACAGCCAGAAACGTTGCCAACACAACGGCTACTGCCGATGTATCCATCAGCTACGTCAACGAAGAGTTGATTTCGGCCTGTACTTGGCGCCCAGTTACTCGCAGGTTGCCGCGATCATCCATGCAGCCCACATCCCCAGTCCGCAAGAACCCATCTTCATCAAATGCGGCAGCAGTGTGAGTGCTATCCACATAGCCAAGCATCATCTGCGGAGCGCGAACTCGCAGCTGACCTTCGGAATCATCGGCCACGATGGTGTTGTCAGCTCGGAATACGCGCACCTCGACCCCAGTTGCGGGCTTTCCATCGGTGGCGGCAAGTTCGCTAGGGGAATCACTCAGGTCAGCAACCGTCAGCATGGGCGCTTCTACCAATCCGTATCCGCCGAGCACCGGCACATCGAACAAGGCGCGCACCTCTTCAACTAGCTCAGCTGACTTATGCGAATCCCACCCGATGAAGGCCCGAACGTCGCCAAAGATGGGATGCAGGACTGATCTCTGAGCGTCAACATACGCCTGATGAAATTCCGAACCAGACCCTGCAAGGGTGACGTTCTCCCGCGAAAGCACCTCAATGGACTCCTGGGGATGAAAGGAGTCGACCAAAATATTGGAACAGCCCGAAAGCAGGCTCGCAAAGAGCCAGAGCATTCCGCTGATCTGCGAAACCTCTCCGACCAGAGCATTGCGATCTCTACCAATCAAACCAAAGCGCAGCGATACGGCTCGTGCTGCCGCAATCAGCGACCGGTCACTGTGGATGACCCCTTTGCACTGACCTTCGGTACCAGCAGTGAAAAAAATCCAACTCGGGTCGGGCATGTCCTCCCCAGAGACCTCAGCTAACGGTTCGAGCACCGCAGGATCGCCCTGCGGGAGCGCCCCATGAGCGATCAGGAGACGGAGCGAGCCGTTAGCCTGAGCGAGTTCGGTTGCCATCTGTTCGTAGTCGAAGCCACTCCACATCGAGGGGACCACGAGAAGCTTCGCTTGCACCTGAGAAGTCATGTAAGCAAGTTCCGAATCTCTACATACCGGCGAGATTGGGTTTTGGATTGCACCAAGACGACTCAGCGCCGCAGCGAGGACTAATGATTCAATCCAAGTCGGCAACTGCCAAGAGACAACGTGGCCTGCACGGACTCCGGCGGAATGCAGACCTGCCGCGGCGCGTTCCGCCTCGGTCCAGAACTCAGCAAACGTCAGCGTCCGCATATCTTCGTCCACCATCATCAGTGCATCCGGGGTCGTATTCACCCGCTGCTCCATCAGTTTCCAAAGGGTTCGCCCATTCAACATCTGTCATTCCCTTACTTATGCGACTGCTAATGCGACTGCTGAACTTGCCATCATAGAGAGTCTGAACTGGGTGCCATTGCTCGTTGTGGTGCAGGTGCGTTCGCCGTCAGCTTCACAACCGATTGAGGTCACAAGACGGCAACGGGCACAACAGGTGCAGAGGCAGCACCAACAAGAGGTTCCGGAGCGGCAAGCAGCAGAAAACTCCATTGCTCGGCATCTGCACAGGCCACCGAGAGGTCCTCAAGATCCCAGTTTTGCCCCTGAAGCAGACCCATATCTCGAAGCTGGATCATGTGCACTGCAAGACAGTCCGACCAGTCAGCCAAGCTTGGGGGGAGGGCCTCATAGGCATAGTTATCAGTAAATGCACCCGCCACATCGTGGCGATGCATCCATTCAATTGACTGCACCGACAGTCCGGGTAGGTGAAAGTCCTTTCCGACGGCATACCTCTGCCGATCACCAGCGCGGTAATGCCGCATCTCGGCCGTGCGAATGCAGATCACATCTCCGGATTCGATGGTGATTCCTGCTAACTCGACGGCCTCGTCAAGGTCATCGCCAGTGATGGCGTACCCCGGGTGAATCTCATCTAACCCAGCAACCCCCTTGACGAACGGAATGTCTAACAACACCCCGCGAGTCACAATCTGAGGCAGCTTTTCTGCTCCCAACTTGGTAGCGCCCGCAGACGCTGTAATCACCGAGTTAGGAATGTTGTTGTACAGAAGATCGTCATAGGAGATATGACACAGCGCATCGATATGGGTGCCCGCACAGGTGGACATGATGAGCAAGTCGTCAGTGCCTTCCCAAATGCCCGGAGCGAACTGATCGCGCTCGTTCAGCGAAGTTGTAGTGAGTATCGGGTTGAACCTTCGAGCGGGTTGACCAACTTGAATGCCATCGGCGCGCAGGTCAACTGCGAGCGATACCCGCTTGCCTGAGCGCACCGAAGCCGCACCGCGCTGAGCGGCTACCTCGGTGAGCAGATTGCCGCAGCCGAGTTCGTCCTCCGCGCCCCATCGGCCCCAGTTTGAGACACGGGCTGCTAGTTCACTCAGGTCTCCAGGAAGCGGCATCAGATGCGCAATCAGGCCAGCGTCAGAACGCCACGGGCGAGTTTGCCTTCGTGGAGTTCATCAAGCGCCAACTGGAAATCCTCGATTGGGTAGGTGGCAGAAACCAGCTCGTCGAGCTTGAGTCGGCCCGCTTGGTACAACTTGACCATGAGGGGAATGTCGTATTGCGGTCGTGCCGAGCCATATCGACAGCCCATGATCGTCTTGTCGTTGTACATGGTGTTGACAACAAAGTTGGCCTCGGAGCCCATCTTGGGGACCCCCAGCATCACCAGAGTTCCACCCCAGTCCAACAGGTCAGTCGAGGTGCGGATCAGCGCTGTTGATCCAACGCACTCAAATACATAATCCACACCATTCGGGCAGATCTCTTTGACTGCTTCAACCAGATCGAAGTCAGGGCCATCGGGGCAAATGAAATGCGTGGCACCAAAGGCTTTAGCAAAGGCTTCTTTGCCAGGGTTGGTGTCTACGGCGATGATCGGAAGTGCATCAGAGAGCGCTGCTCCTTGAATGGCGTTGAGTCCGATCCCACCGACACCAATAACCACCACTGACTCGCCATGCGCAACCTTGGCCCGGTTGAATACTGCACCGACTCCAGTCAGTACGCCACAGCCAATCAGCGAGGCCGAGGTCAGCGGAACCTCATCAGGAATCTTGACTGCCTGTGTTGCCTTCACCACGGTCTCTTCGCAGAACACACCAAGATTGGCGAATTGGAACAGTTTCTTGGTGTCCTCGCCCTGACCGCTAGTAAACGGCCGCGACAGCTTGCCGAGAGACTGACGACAAAAGGTTGGCTTCCCCCGGTCGCAGCTACCACACTGTCCGCAATTACCAAGGGTTGACAGCACCACATGGTCACCAACTGCCACGTTGGTCACGTCAGGCGCAACCTGAATGACTTCGCCAGCGCCCTCGTGGCCAAGGACCACGGGTGGCGGAAACATGATCGTCCCATTGAGCACCGAGACGTCGCTATGACACAGGCCAGCGGCATCGATACGAACCCGAACCTCACCGGCGCGCAGGTCACGGACCTGAACATCGGTTTCAACTTTTGCTTCTGTGCCATCCCATACAAGTGCCTTCATGATGCTGACCCTAGCCCCCCACTCAGATGCTCCATGTCAGCCTGGCCAGACAATTGACTGCAATTCGGAGTATGCATGCAGACCGAATCGGCCACCATCGCGACCAACACCAGATTGCTTAAACCCGCCGAATGGAGCCTCGTTGTTGCGCTGCATGGTGTTGATTCCCACGTTGCCAGAGCGCAAACGCCTAGCCACGTTCCATGCCCGCGAAGCATCTTTAGAAAATACGTAGCTGTACAGGCCGTAATCACTGTCATTTGCGATTGCGATGGCCTCGTCCTCATCGTCGAAGGGAACCACAACCACGACGGGCCCAAAGAGTTCTTCGCGGACGGGAGTCATCTGGTTTGTGCAATCCACCAACAAGGTGGGTGCGACGTAGAA
>CANJEC010000149.1 GCA_947473395.1 Actinomycetota bacterium
CTACGCACCGACGCTGTCTCACCGTCTGGGGGCCCGCTCACTCTTTATCAAATGCAAAGCGGTGACTGCTGTTGTGTGGCTAGCCGTTGGCTTCTTGCTCCTTGCTGGAGTTCCAGGTATGCCACTTCTTTTGGTGCTGTCACCAGTTCTTGGGGCGCTGTCGGGTCTGGGGTCGGTGGTCTCGCCCGTTATGAATAAGGCATACCTGGCATCTTCTGGAATGGCTGCGGCTTTTGCCCGCATGGCTGTGATCTCTGGCATTGCTTGGGGAATCGGATCGCTAGCAGGAGGTCTGCTTCTCGATGTTGCCCCCCTTGGTTGGGGACTTATTCTGAATGGCCTACTGACCATTCCGCTCGCAGTGATCGTCAGTAGGTTCGCACCGCTTGCGGCGCTGAGCGACCCCATCGAACGCGGCAGGCCTTGGCATGATGTCTGGGGGAGTTTGCGAGGAAGTGAAGCCTTGCGACGAGTCACACTTCTGGCCTGCGTTGTTGCGCTGTGTATTGCCCCGTTAGCTCTGCTGCTCGTACCAATCACTCAAGACTTGCGGCATCAACCCCTGCTCGTTGGCTCGGGATTGCTCATGGCGGCAATGGCATTAGGTGAGGCGTTCTCACCCAAATTGGTTCGTCGACTTTCGATTCGGCATGCCGATCTTCCTAGTTCGGCGGTCACGGCAATTGGCGCCGGGGTGGTCTTGATCCTGTTCGGAATCAGCTCACTCTTGCTATCGGGCGCTGTTGAGCTTGGGGTATGGACTCTGATATCCGTGGCATTCGGAGTGTTTCGCTTTGCCTCACGGGCATTCACAATTGGGGCAACTGCAGAGTCTCGGTCACCGGAACTCACTGCGAGCAGTTTGGCGACGATGATGCTCGTTGCTGGCCTCTTTGCCCCCCTTGGTACGTTCGTCTGGAGCCTGCTGATTGGCTACTTCTCGGCCTCGACAGCAGTGCTGTGCGGCGGGGCGGCAATGATTGTTCTGGGAGTCCCGATTCTGATTTCTACGCAGACTGCGAACTCTCGGAATTCTGCAGGTGGGGCAACTGCTGAGTAGGTCACCTCGGCCTCGGCCGGGGCCATAGGGGAGCGATCCCCTCTCAAAATCCCCCGAGTGTCTGAGCGACTCTCTACAGTGTCGCTACCGACTCCTTGCGAGCGGGCTCGCAGCAGGCGCTGCCTCCACGGCCAACTTCTGGCCTAGTGCTTCTGGAGTCACATGCTTGCTGAAGTCCCTTCCGCAACCCTGCTCGGGGTAGAAGGCCATCGCGTTCTTGTCGAGGTTCACGTAGGCCAAGGCCTGCCGGGTTTCACTGTGGTGGGCCTGCCCGATGCTTCATGCCGAGAGGCTCGCGATCGGGTTCGCGCAGCGGTCTTGTCGAGCAAGCTCAAGTGGCCCGACACGCGAATCACTGTGAATCTTGCGCCAACACATGTTCGCAAGGTTGGCTCCGGTCTAGATCTTGCTATTGCAATGGCACTTCTCGGAGCGTCAAAGCAACTCAACCCCGAAGCCCTCAAAGGCCTTATGTTTCTCGGGGAGCTGGGTCTGAACGGAACGCTGCGACCCATCCTAGGAATCCTTCCGCTGGTGGATTCGCTCAGCGCTGGCCGAGTCGTGGTTCCTGCAGAGAACCTTGCCGAGGCCAGGCTTGTCCGGCCTGATGCCCGCGGGGTGCGCACCCTGACCGAGCTTGTTTCTGCTCTTCGTGCCGAGGAGCCGTGGCCTGATCTTCCGGTGCGTGAATCCACTTCGGGTCCAGCCGAGGTCTACTGCGATCTTGCCGAGGTGCAAGGTCATCCCGTGGCTCGCCGAGCCCTCGAGGTTGCTGCCACTGGCGGCCACCATGTGCTCATGGTGGGCCCGCCCGGTTCCGGAAAAACCATGCTGGCCGAACGGCTGCCGGGCCTTCTTGCCGACCTTGACCCTCGCGGGGCGATGGACGTCTCTCGAGTTCATTCCGCTGCCGGCTTGCTCCGCGTGCACAACGGACTGCTCACTCGGCCGCCCTTTCGGTCTCCGCATCACACAGCCTCGTTGGTGGCACTCATCGGCGGGGGATCAACCCTCTTACGCCCGGGCGAGGTTTCGCTCGCTAGTGGGGGCGTACTTTTTTTGGATGAACTCGGGGAGTTCCCCGCAGCACACCTTGATGCGCTCAGGCAACCCCTTGAATCGGGAATCATTCGGGTTGCGCGGGCCAACGCAAACGTCACGCTGCCGGCCCGATTCATTTTGGTAGCGGCAACCAATCCTTGTCCCTGCGGAGTCGGCCAGTGGGGGGAGTGTCGCTGCACCCCTGGCCAAATTGCGCGATACGGCCGCAGGTTGTCCTCGCCGTTGCTCGATCGTTTCGATATTCGCCTAGCCGTAGACCCTCCAGAGGCTGCCATGGTGTTCGCCGCGCAGCGCTCGGGCGAGTCTTCGATGCAAGTACGGGCACGCGTCGAACGAGCTCGAATGAGGGCACAAGAACGTGGAGTGAGCTCAAACCGTGAGCTCCGAGGTGAGGCCCTAGAGAAGTTCGCCCCCTTGAGCGATCAAGGGCGAATGTTGCTGCGCTCACGCCTAGAGACCGGATCGCTCAGCATGCGCGGAGCGCAGCGAACCAGGGCAGTGGCCCTCACACTGAGGGACCTAGAGGGCACCGGAGGCCCGATCACCACAGATGACCTAGAAGGGGCGTTGCTGCTGCGTGGAGAAGAACAACAGATTGGGGTTCTGGCATGACTCAGGTTGCTCCCAAGCAGAACCCGTCCCCTGATCTTCCGCACGAGGCGTATCTCACGGCCCTCGCCTCGCTTGACCAAGTCGGCCCAGCTCGCATGCGATGGCTGCTCTCCTTTGGCAGCCCACAGGTGGTCTGGCAACTCCTCAGGGCAGGCAAGATTCGCAATCCACCAGCGCAGCTAGCAGTCAAGCCGCCGCAGCTTACCGAGTGGGTAGCTCAGGCCAACTCGGCAGACCCGCAGCAGATCTGGAGTGCCTGCTGCGCTCTGGGCGTGGGGGTGGTCTCGCTCGGAAGCCCCGGTTATCCACCTGCGCTTGCAGCTGATATTGACCCGCCAGTGGTGCTCTTTCATCTTGGAAACCCAGATCTGCTCTCTTCGCCGAGTGTTGCAATTGTTGGTACCCGTCGCGCAACTGGGTATGGCCTGAGGGTTGCAGAAGAACTCGGTGCGGGTCTGGCTGAAGCTGGAGTCATGGTGGTATCTGGTCTGGCCCTAGGCATTGATGCCGCAGCCCACTTTGGAGCACTCAGTGTTGGCGAAAGCGGTGCCGCAGTAGCTGCAGTGGTCGGGTCAGGCCTTCACGCCCCCTGCCCGGTCCGAAATCGAAAGCTGGCATCTCGGGTGGCGAGCAGCGGAGTGATCTTCTCTGAGGTGCCACCCGAGGTGTCGGGCGCACCATGGCGGTTCCCGGTTCGCAACCGCATTCTGGCTGCCCTCTCCGATGCCGTAGTGGTTGTGGAATCACCTGGTGCCGGAGGGTCAATGCATACCGTCAGAGAGGCACTCGCACGCGATATTCCAGTTTTGAGTGTTCCCGGTCCAATAGACAGCCGAGCCTCTGAGGGAACGAACCGACTTCTCAGCGATGGGGCCGAACCATGCCTCGGCGTGGATGATGTGTTGATGGCGATTGGCCTAGGAGGCAAGCAAGCCAACGCCAGCCCTCCCAACCCAATCCCATCCCAGCAGGACTCCAGGCCAATCCCCGACGAGGCTGGAGAACGAGCGCTAGCAACAATCGGGTGGAGGCCCGTATCCGTAGAGCATCTTGCGGCGCGCTCGGGCCTAGAGTTTCAGCAACTAGCAAGCACTCTTTCCTGGCTTGAAACACACGGCTGGATTCAACGCACGGGCGGATGGATCGAGCGGCGAGCCCGATCTGATGAGCCCGAGCGGTTACGGGGGCGGCCAACCTAAGCAAAAATCCAACAATCACGCTCTGTGGTGACTACGCTACAGAAGGCGAGAAATCGCGTACTACTCAGATTGATGGCCAGAGAGACGGGGTGAGACGGGTGCCTGAAACTTCTTGGATGTTGCCAGAGTTCATTCAGGCTGTTCCTCTTGCAAGTTCAACCCTCGCTGTCTACCAACGTGACCTAGAGGCTTTTCTCATCTGGGTCGATCGACTCGGAGCGGAATCACCCGAGCAGGTCACTCGGCTCACTGTTCGGCGTTATCTGGCCAGTCTGAGCACTCGAGCGCTCGCCCCGCGCACCATTGCACGCAAAGCTGCAGCCCTGCGCCGCTATTTCGCATGGCTCACTGTGACCGGTGTGATTCCAACAGATCCAACTGCTGGCATCTCTTCGCCTCGCGGGCCAGCGAAGCTTCCACGAATTTTGACTGCTGACGAACTGCAACAACTCATTGATGAGCCATCCGCTGCAGCTCTAGCCCAACCTGCAGTGGCAGCACGAGACGCAGCCGTGCTCGAACTGCTCTACGGGTCCGGTCTGCGAGTCTCTGAACTCTGCGGCTTGAACCTGGAGTCCCTTGAGCTTGAGAGACGCCGACTCACGCTGTGGGGCAAGGGTTCGAAGCAGCGGGTCGTGCCCGTCAGCGAGCCGGCTGCGCAGGCACTCAGTACTTGGCTTGATTCGCAGCGAGAGGTGTTTTTTCGGCAGTTCTCCAAAGAGTCGACTGCTCAATTGCTTGCTGAGCCGAGCGAGCCCATGTTCTATAACCGTCGCCTAGTTCGGCTGAATCCTCGCGACGTGCGGCGCATCCTCGATGCTCGTTCCCCTGTTCCTACGCATCCGCACGCGTTACGGCATACATTTGCTACTCATCTTCTCGACGGTGGTGCCGACCTGCGAGTGGTGCAAGAATTACTAGGTCACTCAGATCTAGCTACAACTCAGATCTATACGCATGTAAGCAGAGAACGTCTCCGAACTGTGTTTGAGTCCTCCCACCCGAGGGCGTAGAGCATGGTCCAACCTTGGGAATCACGTGAGAACTAGCGAGCCCTCAGATATTGAGCTTCAAGAGCTCTGGTCGAATTACAAAGCCGAGGCAACTGCCA
>CANJEC010000150.1 GCA_947473395.1 Actinomycetota bacterium
GGAGTCATAGCTGCCATGACATCAAGGCTCACTGCCCCACGCAGGCCGGGAATGGACGGGCTGCCGTTGCGCAACTCACTAGCGCCAGTCAGGTAGAACGACCGCCACGGTCCTGACTCTGACTGGTATCCGAGTTGTTCTAAAGCGTCGGCCTGAAGTTCTCGTGCAGATTGATTTGTTGGATCAGCAAAGACGACATGGTTGACAACCTGCGCAACCCAGCGGTATTCGCCGCGGTTGAAGTCCTCGGTCGCTCGCTGCAGCACGGCATCAGCGCCACCCATGTACTCAACGAGCTTCTTTGAGGCGTCCACTTGCGGCAACTCGTGAAGGTGAGCGGGGTTTGCATCGAACCAACCCAGATAACGCTGATAAACGGCTTTGACGTTGTGGCTCACTGTTCCGTAGTAATCCCGGTTGAACCATTCGTCGGCAATCGCGTCGGGCAGAGTGAGCATCTCTGCGATCTCGTTTGCAGTATGCCCATGATTGGCTAAGCGCATGGTCTGGTCGTGCAGATAGCGGTAGATGTCGCGTTGTCCGGACAGGAATGCCAGCATGTCTGCTTGACCCCAGCGTGGCCAATGGTGGCTTGCGAAAGCGACGTCGCTGCGGTCTAGGAACAGGTCGATTGCATCGTCGATGTACTTGCTCCAGCTCAGCGAGTCACGAATCTCTGCGCCTCGTGGTGTGTAGACGTTATGCAACGTGGCGGCACAGTTCTCGGCCATACACACCGCGCGGTAGCTCGGGAAATAGAAGTTCATCTCGGCTGGAGCTTCTGTCCCGGGGGTGAGCTGGAACTCAATTGGCACTCCATCGATCTCTAACACTTCACCGCTCTGAGTGATCGACTGAGTCGGTGCGATCAGGCCACGTGAACCAAGGATTGGGATGGTCTTGCCAAGTCCGGCATCGACGTGGCCGAGAGGGCCAACTGGCAAGAGGACGCCGTACATGTACATGGCTCGACGAGTCATTGCAGGACCAGCGGTGACGTTCTCGCTCACAGCGGCTTCAAGAAATCCCTCGGGCGCAATGATGCGAATCTGACCCGACTCGATTTCTTCATCGGTCACGATGCCGCGAATGCCGCCGTAGTGGTCGGCATGACTATGCGTATAGATCACCGCAACAATTGGTAGCGGGCCAAAGTGCGAGTCGATCAACCCGCGGGCGGCGGCTGCAGTCTCTGCAACAGTCAGAGGATCGATCACGATCCAACCCGTGTCACTGCGAATGAACGAGATGTTCGAGATGTCATAGCCACGCACCTGGTAGATGCCCGGTACGACCTCAAAGAGCCCGTGAATATTGTTGAGGGCGGCCTGACGCCAGAGACTGGGATTGACTGAGTCTGGTGGCTCACCGGAAACAAACTCGTACTGCGAAGGGTCCCAAACGGGAACACCTAGTTCGCTGTTGATGGCTCCGGACTCGATCTGCCCCAGTAGACCGCGTCGGGCTCGATCAAAGTCTGCGGTGTCCTCGAAGTTGAATCGGGCCTGCGCAGCGGTGTTTGCTTGAATAGTCGGCTGGCTTGCAGGCTTCGGCTGATTTGATGCTGTGGTCACTTGCTCACCCTAGGTACTTGCTCTGCACGAGGCCACTCACTTCGGCTTGCCTGCCAACTTCGTCCTAGTCGGTGGCCACATCAGAAAGTTCGTCGAGAGCTTTTCTCAGGCTGAGGTGCGGGCCCACCAGCACAAGCAGCAGTGCCGGGACGGCAATGATGATGAGCGCAGAAGTCACCGAGAACTGGTCTGCCATGATCCCAATCGCTTCTTGGCCTACCGGGGCCAGGATCATCGGAATGAGAGCGTAACCAGTGAGGACCGATGCTCGCGATTTCGCTGGCGCACCTGCTTGCATGAGCGTTGCCAATATTGACTGGTCAAGCGTGAGGGCAAACCCGATCGGAATGAGCAGCAGAACGGTGAGCGAAATGACGATCAGCGGGCTGGCATCTCGGTGCGCAATTATTGCGATCACTACCAGGCCGGATGCCGCAATGAGAAAGCAGATTCTTTGCACGAGCCCCCAACTCACTCGGCCGTGTGCCTTTCGCATCGCCATGACTACGAATAGTCCGCCAACCACCGAGCTTGCCTGAAGCAGAGACTGGATTCCCGCACTTGAATCCATCCCGGCATCGTCGGCGATCATCTGTGCAAGCGCGGGAAGGGTGACCACGTAGCTAGCGATGATGACGCTCAGGCCGGTAAACATGCAGACGGCCCGCAGACCCGGGTTGTTTCGGCGAATCTCGAAGACGCCTCGGAAACGTTCCACCTCGCCCTCGATATGTGGCACCGGTTCTTTGGTTAATCCCAGGAGAGAAAGCGCTGGAAGCAGAGAGAGTGCGCCGAGCGCAAACACCCATGTCGGGCCTAGAGCTGTGTAGACAGCGCCGCCCGCTAGTAGGCCGATCACGGTTGCAAGCGCGACTGCCTGAGCGGCTTGCCCATTGAACTCTGGCAGCTGACCTGGGGCCGCGATCATTCGTCGGACGAGTCCCGCCGAGGGGGCGCAGAGGCCAATGAGGATTCCGAGAAGTAGAAAAAACATGAGCAGGTTTGTGGTGTTCAGATTGCCCGTGGCAGAAAGTGCAACCGGAATCAACGTGATTATGAACTCGACGCCTGCCTGCATCACCCAGATGGTTGGCCCGCCGAAACGTCGAGCAAGGGAAGTGGCCGCGCCCGGCAAAAGGAGTGATGGCAGGTTGAGGCAAACCACTATGAGCCCAGTAGCGGCGACTGAACCTGACTGCGCGTAGATAAAGAATGAACTCGCCATGGTGATCATGGCCCAGCCGAGTTCAAGAATGAACAAGCTGACTAGGTAATTGCGGCGCATCGAAGCGAAGCGCTCATGATCCCGGCCTACTTGAGTTCCCGTCAGGTCGCCATGGTCGAAGTCAGTTGAGTGGTGGCGTATGGATGCACGAAAACTCATTTTGGGATGCTAGCGGCCGTTGCGTTACTAGCCTCAAGATCTGATTCCGCCGCCATGGATTCGTCCCCGCTCGGTCCGGCCAGCAGCACTGGCTGATCCAAATGGCTGATCCAACTGCTGCTAGAGCCGTAGGAGCTCACAAGGGCTGGGCTAACATCCGGTTTCTGTTCGGGCTGCGTTGGAGCGACCGAATTCGACTGGGGATAATTCTGTGAGATTTCGAAAGCTTGTACTTGTTGTTGCCACCCCCGCTGTGTTGTTGTTCGGCTGCACAGATAGCAGCTCGACTGAACCAGCGGAAGCTGCAACTGAGAACGCGCCAGCTGGTTTTCTAGGCATTGGCAGCATCGATCAGGCCTCGGCCATCGGGATTCCTGCAGATGCCAAGGTGGAGTTGTTCAACGACCAAGGCGAGGCAATTCGCTCGGCGAAGGCGGACAAGCTCGGGGCTGCAATGTTTTACGAGGTTGAACCCGGCGAGGGCTACACCATCCGAGGGGATTTCGGTGATGGAGAGGTATCAACCGATCCCTTGACAGTGCTGAACCGTGAGGACACGCCAGCAACCACTCAGTACACCGGTCAAACATTTACTCCGGGACTCAATTACATCGAGATGCGTGACGGCATTGAGATCGCAATGACACTGCGTCTTCCGGCGGGTAAGACGCTCGCTGACGGCCCGTTCCCGACTGTTATTGAGTACTCAGGTTATGAGGTCGCTCCGCCAAATGACCTGTTGAGCAGTATGGCGGCTCAGATTGCTGACCCCTCGGTCAAAGCAGACCCGCTTGCACCGTCGGGCTCGACTGCGGTTGGTTCTTTGGTGGCACCCTTGCTCGGGTATGCAACCGTCAGCGTGCAGATCCGAGGGAGCGGCTGCTCAGGTGGGGCGTTTGATCTGTTTGGCCTGCCAACGATTTATGACGGCTACGACGCAGTCGAGACAGTGGCGGCGCAGCCTTGGGTGGCTCACAACAAGGTCGGGATGGTCGGTATTTCGTACTCCGGGTTCAGTCAACTGTTTGTAGGCGGCACGCGTCCGCCACACCTTGCTGCTCTAGCTCCGATGTCGGTCACCGATGACCTCTACACAGGCATCGGCTTCCCAGGCGGAATCCAGAACACAGGGTTTGCAAAAGGCTGGATCACGGAACGTCAAAACGATGCCAAGGCCGCTCCAGAGGGTGGCCAACCTTGGGCAAAGCTGTTGATCGAACAGGGCGATGAGCAATGCAAAGCGAATCAGGTCTTGCACGGTCAGGCCCAAGATGGATTAAAGATCATGTCCGAACTCGAATTCCGGGACCCGGTGCTCTTCAAGGACCGCACTCCTGCAGATTGGGCAGCAAACATTGACGTTCCAACGTTCATCGTTGGTGGTCTTCAGGACGAACAACTCAATAGCCATTGGATCGAAGCACTCAGTGGCATGACTGATAATCCAGACCTCTGGATCACGATCTACAACGGGATGCATAACGATGCACTTGCCCCGCAGATTCTGACTAGATGGATCGAGTTCCTTGACCTATTTGTGGCTGACCGTGTACCGAATGTGCCCGGCGACTTGATGGCCATTGCAGGTGTCCTATCTCAGGAAGCCTCGGGAGCTCCGGCAGAACCCTTGCAGCAGAGCAAGCTCTCCTCGATGGCGAGTCTGGAAGAGGCGCGAGCAGCGTTTCGGGCTGAGCCGATGGTGACAGTGCTTCTTGACGTGGGCAGCGGGCCATTAGGCCCCGGTTCGCTTCAGCCCGGTTATGTGCAGACATTTGACTCTTGGCCTCCGGCAGATCTGCAAGCTAAGAGTCTGTTCGCTGGCCCAGATGGATCACTCACCGACACTGCACCAACCTCTGATGACCCCAACCTGTCTGACCAATATGTAGCTGACCCCGCCGCGCGGCCCGAGACCAGCCAAGACAACAGCGAGGGCAAGCCCAAGGCGAACTTTAAAGATGAGCCGAACAACTGGGTACCACTCGTAGACGGCAAGGGTCTTGGCTACACGACCAGTGTTCTTGAGTCGGATGTGATGATTGCCGGAGCATCGAGTTTTGATGCCTACATCGAGGCC
>CANJEC010000151.1 GCA_947473395.1 Actinomycetota bacterium
CGAGTTTGAGTAACTGAGGTGCCCGGAAACAGGCGATTGCTGATTGCGTCTCTGACCGTACCGATACCAAGGTCATCCACAGTGCCCTTGTCGGTGAACATCTGTAGTAGGTCGCGAATCTGCCGTTGCTCGGCTTCGCTGTGGTCTAGCCACCCAATAAAGCTCATCTCGCCCTCTCCCGTAAACCGCTACGAAGGTTAGACGCGTGATGTGACAGTGCCTTACGGGCTTGGGAGCTTGCATACTCTACCCGGTTGTTGTGACCGGTTCTCACTGGAGCTCATCGACGGTCGAGACTCGCCTGCGAAAGGCACTTGGGCCACGCCGAGATGTAGGGCACCGAGAAGACCAAGCCTGCTAGCCAATTGCTGTCGCAATTCTTCTGCCTAGGCCTTGGTGTGAGCACGCTATTTAGGTTTTCGGATCAGCTTCTAGCCGTTTGCTGAGGTTACCTCTTGAGGCGAAGACCTAGTTGCCGCAGGTGCGGCGTGAACACCTTCAGAACCGATCTGTTGGCGGTGGAGGAATTCGGTCCTGAGCGTCGCCAGCATCACCGGGCCCTCATCTGTCTCGACTGCCCAGAAAGTCCAACCGTTGCAATCTCTCCCTGTAGTAGCTACACCAGCGGCAGATGGTGTGGGGTACGTGCCCCCTCGTGTAGCGACCCGCCCATCCAAAAGAACTCTTCCAGTGGCTGGACAAGTTGAGTCCCCCCGAAAACTACCCTCTTGGGGTCGGTCTCAATCTTGATGAAACTGCTGGCCATAGTTGCTCCTAGTTGTGGAAACCATGCTCGGTCCCGCCTTTGCTCCAGCGGCGCACTGCAAGCGAGCCGACAGGTTTCGCTGTTCGATGCCGGGGCCGCTGGGAGTCAGACTCGCACCAGGATCGTATTAGCCGGCCGGTGCTGGTTAGGTCGGATCAGTTGCTGGAACACCGTCGGTGCTGACATGTTCCGTCCACGTGGTTCCATCCCAATATCGCAGTTCGTGCCGTCCATGAGGATCCGCTGCCCAAACGGGCGGTGAAGCCGGCGGCGGGGGTGAAGCCGGCGGTGAAGGAGGAGGAGGTGTCTCTGCAACGGGGCTGATCGCTGGCGTGGGTGCTTCGGGAGATGGCGCCGTCTGCGCAACGGGGCTGATCTCTAGTGCGGGTGTTTCGGCAGCCGGCGCCGTCTGGGCAACGGGGCTGATTTCCGGTACTGGCAGACCCAGCAACTCTGCCTTCTTTAGAGCGAACTCAGCCTCGGTTAGAGCCCCTTGGTCGCGAAGTGCGGCGAGCCGTCCGAGCTGTTCCGTAGCGTCCGCTTGCGGGGCGCGAACCACCCCGGCAAGCTTCGTAATGTGGTCCATCACCGTAGGTGGCGGGGGAGGTGCTTCAACAGGAGCTGGCACAGCGGTTGCAATCTGGCAGTCAGAAAGGAGGATCTCTAGACGATGCAAGAGCTCTTCCGGTAGCTCGATAAGGGACTGCTTTCCGTCAACCCAGTCAACTCGGATGGTACGCGTTGCATTCTTCGACAAGTCGGCCACCGAACCGATTGCGGCAGAAGCTGCCCTGCCTGCGGCCCCTCGCAGAGAAGCGAGCGCAACCGCTTGACCCACCTTGCTGGCGGCTCCCTTTTTTCCTCCGCTCTTCTCCTTGATTATTTCTTCCCAAGAGGAAACAGCGTCAGCGGTGAGGGCTGGAGGCTTTTTGAAGCCTGACACAGAGAGGGCTAGGTCGCCCTTCCGATTCGTAGAAATAGTGCTACCGACATAGCTTCCGCCGACTACTCGTCCATAATCTCCCATTCGCTAACTATAACCCGCTTGCGTGGTCCCTCATCAGTCCCCGTGGCTCCTAGGTAACGGGTAAGTGCTGGATAGATAATCGCTCTATTCTGACGAAGGCACACGTGGTGGTCATCGGGAGAGGGTGACGTCCGTGGCTTTTTCAGTAGGCGGTCAGAGGCAGATTGAGTGGGCCCGATCACACGGGGTTCCTGATGAATTTGAGCCGAGGATCTTTGCGTTCGGCAAGACTGATTCGGCGAGGACGACCTCATCGAGACACGAGCGAACTTCTAGCAACGGGGCTAGCGAAAAAGTTCAGGGGTGGGCGCTTCGGCGCCTCCGCTTTTCGTTGTCCAGAGCGAAACGGGCCGGCGGCAAGCTTGCCGATTAGGGCTATCAGGTGGTGTCATGTGCTGCGATTCTCACCACACGCGACGGGACTGCGTACGCTGTTTTCGCGTTGAACAGGAGAACCTTGCTGGGTATCCCTCTCTGATCGTTCGGTGGGGCCATGAGGGCCAGCTTTGACGCCAAGGTCATCCGCATAGCTCTGTACCTGTTTCGAGCAGCGCTTACCTTCACCGCTCCGCCGTATTGCGACCGTTGATCACGCTCCGCTTCTCGGGTGTCGGGCTTGGTTGTCAGGCGAGCCCGGATGGACTCTCTTGGGGTGGGACTGAAGCACCGGCTGCTTCGAGTGCGAGGTCCTCGAGTTGCGTGATTGCCGTTCGGATGTTCGCGGCGGTGGATTTGAGTTTCTGCACCTGTTCGTAGAGTTCGCCGATTTGTTGCTGGGTTTCTCTTGAGGCGACAGGGACTTCTAGTTGGCGCACGTCTTTGAGGGCCACTCGCCGCAATGTGGTTCCTTGTGTCATGCGCTCAAGTTGTGCCTGGGCTTCTTGACCTGAGAGCCAAAAAGCTAGGTATCGCTCGTCGAGGTCGGTGCCGGCTGTTGGGATGATGATGAAGTGTGATGAGACAACCATGGGCTCGGCTACGAGGTAGACCTGTCCGACCGGTCCGTCTGCGACGAGAAGCACGTCTCCTGGGCGGACTTGTAGCGGGGTTTGGTTGTGTCTGTCTTGGAGAGCCGCTTGTGAGATGAAGCGCTTGGGTTCTGTGCCGGACGCGAGGCTGTTCGGTGTGTGGACCGCTATGTCGCCTGAGTCGAGAAGTTGGTGGACTTTCGGGGTTCGCCTGAGTTCTTGCTGCAGAAGCGACGCAAGTGGCTGTCGTGGAGTTGGGGTCGGGGCCTTGGGTGCGAGGGCTGCGATCTGGGCGCCGGCGGCTCTCAGAACCTCAGTCTCACCGTCGATCTGTTGCACCGAGGAGTTGATTTCGCTACGGATTTGCTGCGGGTGCCGGGTGGCGATGACGGCGGGGGCAAGGTAGCGGCGAGGGGTGAGATCAAAGTCGGCTTCGTCGAGTTCTTGAAGCGTGAGTTCGGCGTACTCGCTGGAGAGAGCGCTGCCGCTAGTGGGGTTTGCGAGCCAATTAGTAACAGTCGAAATGATCTGGGCGATCTTCGCTGCTTCCCACTTTTGTGAACGGCCTGATTTGTGAGTAATTGGTTCGAGTTCGGGGTTTGCGAGGAGCACTCGGGGATTAGTGACGAGTTCTTTGGGCTGTTCAAGCACGAGAAGAGCCGAGGCTGCGGCTGTGCCAAGAACGGCACCCGCTGGGAGTTGGATGACTGCTCGAATATTCCCGGATCGCACCAAGGCGCTGCGAAGTGTCGCTGCGTTACCCGAGAAGGCCAGTACGCGTGCGGCTACTTGCAGTACGGCGCGCCCTCCGGGGGCGAGGTGATACAGCACATGTTGAATCCATGCCTCGTCAGCGTTTTGCGACGGGACTACAACTGCCCAGCGTGGGTCAGCTCTCGTAATGGCGCCCTCGGAGAGGCGCACTCCCAAGGGTGGGGTGCTGGCAATCGCTGCGAACTGTTGCCCTACGAACAGATCGTCAGTTATTGAGTCACCCATGCGGATTTCTGCTTGGTGGCCGAGGAGTTCAAGGTAGAGGCGGGCACATGCGGTGGTGGTCTCGTTGAGTTCTTGGCCGGAGAGTTCAGCGGTGGGGTCGTTCTGCGCGCATGCGTTGAGGAGGGTCCCGATCCCTGTTGCCGGGTCGAATACCGATTGGCGAGGGCCGAGGAGGCCTGCGATGAGTTCTGCAACTTGCGGGGGAGTGTTGAATTCGCCGCCCCGGTAGTCGCCTGAGGTGAGGCGCTCAACAAGACCGGTAGCGAGGGCTGCTCGTTGGGTTGCGCTCAACTCTTTACACAAGGCCAAGACGTCTTGAGGAACCGAGAAGGTCGATTCTCGTTGAGTTTCTGCGGGCTTACCCGTAAGCACTGTCAGCAGCAGCAGGAGCGCGTCTGCAGTTGGCATGAGGCTTCGGCATCGAGAGACAAAGCCCAACCAGATGCTCTCAGCTTGTGCATCTAGCAGCGACGACTCGTCAGCTTCTGCCGCGATCTCAGCGGGCAACGCTTGTTGTGTTCCTGAGGCAGGCATCCGGCCTGTGGCGTTTAACCAGTTGAGGATCTCGGAGCGTCGAAAGCTGGGGCCTCTTTTGGCTTTTCCGGCCGGCTTTGGGAACTCCGCTGGATAACGTTTGATCCAGTTCGACACCGTTGGGAGCTTGACGCCGGCAAGACCGGCGATTTCGGTGATTGAGACGAGGTCCTCGCCTGGGTTCTCAGGCTGCATCGCCAAGGTCGCTTTCATCTTCGGTCTCAGTGGTATCGGTTTCGTTCAAGTCAATGATGATGTGGCCGTGAGCGGCCAGGCGGAGCCGCCCCGAGAGGCTTCCGAGCCGGGCGATCACGGTGATGTGGAGACCCTCTGCGGCAAGTTGGCCCACCACGTCTGCGAACCCGCCGTCACCGGAGAACAACACCACGGACTCGAACCTGTTCGACAGGTCTTCAATGGCCACTGTATCAAGTAGTGCTTGGTCGGCTCCGTCCTTGCCGGAGCGCCATTGGCTTCTCCCGAAGGGGAAATCGAAAGCGAAGCGCTTAGCGAACCAGTGGCTACACGCAATCTCGATGAGGTATCCAGCATCTCGGAGGGCTTCCAAGCAGCCCCGAAGTGCCGCTACCTCACACGGCAAGGGGTTCAAAGTGAGGAGGTTCTCAAGATCAACGAGAACGACGGTGCGGCCAGGGCGTTGGATGAGCTTGTTTGTTTGCATGGAGTCAGTATGAAGCAACACCGGAACAAAGTCAAGCATTATAACTTTTCGCGCAG
>CANJEC010000152.1 GCA_947473395.1 Actinomycetota bacterium
ACATGCATACCTTCATGCGATTTCTCGGATCGATCAGATGGCAGCCGACGGGGCGATTGCCTTGGAGGAACCACTCGTCGAAGCACCGGCTTCGGCTGATCCACCGCCGGTCACCTCTACGCTTGCACCGGGAATGTATGAGTCGGCTGTAGCAGTGGCCAAAGAGCACATCCTGTCGGGTGACATCTTTCAAGTTGTGCTTTCGCAGCGCTTTGACGTTGTGACCGATGCCGACCCGCTCGATCTGTACCGCGTGCTTCGGCGTATCAATCCAAGCCCGTATATGTATTACGTGCGTGAGCAGGAACTCACATTGGTGGGCTGCTCGCCCGAGCCAATGGTGCAGCTACTCGACGGCAAAGTCATTTCACGACCTATTGCCGGCACCCGGTTCCGAGGTAAAACCGACGAGCACGATCGCCAGCTTGCTGCAGAGTTAATCGAGCATCCCAAGGAGCGAGCCGAGCACATCATGTTGGTGGACCTAGCCCGCAACGATGTCGGTCGCGTGGTCGAGTTTGGCACCTGCCATGTGGATGAGTTGATGACACTCGAGCGCTTTAGTCACGTTATGCACCTGACCTCTCAGGTTTCGGGAACGCTCGCAGCGGGCAGCACCCCAATTGACGTTTTGCGTGCGACCCTTCCGGCAGGGACGGTGTCTGGAGCCCCCAAAGTTCGTGCCATGGAGATCATCGATGAGCTTGAACCCACCCGCCGAGGCCCCTATGCAGGGGTAGTTGGTTACCTAGATTTTTCTGGCAACATCGATACTGCGCTTGCCATTCGCACCATGGTTCTTGACCCACCCGACGCCAATGGAAAGCGGCGGGCATCTGTGCAAGCAGGGGCGGGAGTGGTTGCTGACTCCATTGCTGCCGAGGAAGAACTCGAAACCCGTAATAAGGCCAAAGCGCTGCTCAGCGCTATTGCACCAGCAGAACAAATGACGCGGCATCGCAGGGCTGCAGCGCAGAGCCGTCGCGACCAGACTCCCTAACTCAATCAGAGCCGTCGCGACCAGACTCCGTGACTTGACCAGACTCCCTGACTCAATCGGACTGCCCAGATGGGCGAGAATTGAACCATGACAGACGTGACTGCGGATTACCTTGCTCTGAAACGGTCGGTGGCAGCGGTTCGCCTTCCCCGAGATGTCATTCGCGTGTTCGGCGCCGACGCAGTGTCCTTCTTGCAGGGCCAAATATCTCAGGATGTAGCGAACCTTCAACCAGGGGAGTCACGTTTGGCGCTCATTCTGGAGCCGCAAGGCAAAGTTGATGCCTGGGTCCGAGTTTGGGGGCGCGAACAGGCAGATGAGATCCTGATTGACTGCGAGGGCGGTTCTGGTCAGCTTGTTGTCGACCGTCTCAATCGCTTTCGGATGCGAGTCAAGGCGGAACTTGAGCTACTCGACTGGCAATGTGTTGCACTGAGAGGGCCTGACTGCCCCTCTGTAGATTCCCCCGAACTATCGGCGGAACTGAAGGGCGAGGTTGCCTGGCCTGGAGCGAAGGGCCTAGACCTGCTGGGGCCGCAGGTGAGCCTGCCCGATGGCATGCATGTAGCGGGCCTAGCAGCGTTTGATTCAGTTCGGATTGAAGCGGGCTGGCCGGCCATGGGTAGCGAGTTGGGCGCGCAGCTCGAGCCCAAAGTCATTCCCGCCGAGGCCGGGCAGTGGCTCATTGATGCCTCGGTGAGTTTCACCAAGGGTTGTTATACCGGCCAAGAACTCGTTGCACGAGTCGACTCCCGAGGGAACAACACACCGCGCAATCTTCGCGGCCTAGTTATTTCTTCGAATGTATTGCCGCCAGTTGGGGCCCAGATTTTTGTTGATGAGCAACTTCGCGGGACGATCAGCAGCGTGGGTGAGTCCCTAGATCTGCGCGCTCCTGTAGCACTTGGCTATGTGCATCGCTCCGTTGAAGCACCCGCACTGGCCGTTCTGCGATGGCCAGCAGTTGGCGGAGTAGCCGCCGGCGAAGTCGCTGCGCAGATTCGCGAACTACCGCTTCTGCCCTTGCCCACATCGGTCGAAGCCGCCGGTGAACCAGAGTGATCTGTCATGAACCAGGGTGACCTGTCATGAACCACTATGAGGTGCTCGGTGTTGAGGCAACAATCTCGGCAGCAGAACTTCGCTCCGCGTATCTTCGCCTAGCGCGTCGGTACCATCCAGACTTTCAGCATGGCCAACAGGAATCTCGAAGTAGCGCAGCAGATTCTGACCTGCGTATGCGCCAGATCAATGCAGCGTGGCAGGTTCTTGGCAGCACCAAGGACCGGGCCGCATACGATCAGCGCCTACGCATCGAGGCTGCAGCTATTTCATCGGCCAACTCCTCTGCCAACTCCTCGCACAGATCTTCGTCTGGGGGAGCGGTTCAAGCAGCCGGGGCCGTCGGCCCAACGGGCCCGCGTATCGAGCAGCCTTCAACGGAGTTCACCCCCTACTGGGAACACGATGAGGACGATGACGACTCCTGGCGCTACGAGCCAGATGAGATCAACCCCGAAACTGTTCCGCACAAGTCGTTGCTCGCTGCACCTGCAGTGACATTTGCGTTGGGGGTGGCCCTGCTCGCAGCGAGCGCCCCCACTGGGATTCGAGCTCTGTTTGCTGGCGGTTTGATTTGCATGCTGTGCTCAATCTTTTTCTTTGGAGCAGCACCCGTGGTGGCCATGTTCAAGGGGCAGATCGCAGAGGAGAGATCGCGTCGATCACGGTCCTCGAGTCTTCCTAAGTAGCCAGTCCCGGGCACCCGGCTTAGGTGCGGGCGAGTAACCTGAGTCGGAAATGGCTACCTACCTTGATGCAATCCTCGCAGCTCATAGAAGCGCAGCTCAGGCCGACAACCGCAGCACGGAGCAACTGATTGAGCGGGCCCGGTTGATGCCACCCACGAGGGCATTCGCAGCGGCGCTGAGAGCCTCGACCGAGCTGGCAGTAATTGCTGAAGTAAAGCGTCGGTCGCCTTCGAAGGGCGACCTAGCAGCCACCCTCGACCCCGCAGCCCTAGCAAGCAGCTATCAGGCCGGCGGTGCGAGTTGTCTGTCGGTGCTAACGGACCAAGATTATTTTGGCGGATCCCCCGAAGATCTCGCAGCCGCTCGGTCTGCGGTCAGCTTGCCGGTTCTCCGCAAAGACTTCACGGTTTCGCTCCATGATGTCTGTGATGCGCGCCTTATGGGAGCCGACTGCGTTCTGCTGATTACTGCTGCGCTCGACGATGCCGAACTAACAGACTTTTCTGAACTGGCGACTGAGCTTGGCTTGGATGCGCTCATAGAGATTCACGATGAAGCCGAGCTTGATCGGGCCGTAGCCTGCACTTCTGCTGAGCTAGTTGGCGTCAATCAGCGTGACCTCGAAACCTTCATGGTCGACCAGGCACGCGCCGTTCGCATGGCGGGCATCATGCCAGCGGACACGCTGCGAATTGCAGAGTCGGGAGTGCGCGGACAACAAGATGCGCTCGCACTGGCTGCGGCGGGTTATCACGCGGTGTTGGTAGGGGAGCACCTAGTGCGATCGGCAGACCCTGCTGCTGCTCTGGCTGAATTGCGGGTTGCCCTGCCGGTGCATGAGTAGGGTTCTTAGGTGTTCGTAAAGATCTGCGGTCTCACCAATGAAGAGGATGCACTGATGGCAGTAGCTCTCGGTGCCGATGCAGTCGGCTTTGTCTTTGCTCCCTCTCCACGGCAGGTCACCGTAAATCTCGTCCGCGATATCGTGCATCGCTTGCCGCCAGAGACTGTCAGCGTCGGGGTGTTTCGCGATCAGGCTCCGCAGCTAGTCATCGAGACGGTGCAGTCTGCTGGACTACGCGCCGCACAGCTTCACGGCCACGAAACAGCCGCCGACGCGGCCATGATTCGCCCCTATTGCCAGGCGCTCATTGTGGCCTTTGCAGCGGGTGACCCGGGCCTGGCCCATGTTGATGATTACGGAGCGGACGCAGTGTTGCTGGACTCTCACGCGCCAGGCTCAGGCGAAGTATTCGACTGGTCACTCGCAGAGGGTGCGCCGCTGAACAGGCGACTCATTCTTGCTGGCGGATTAACCCCGCAGAATGTGGGTGATGGCATTGCAGAGGTTCACCCTTGGGGAGTGGACGTTTCCTCTGGGGTTGAGGTCGCCGGTCAACCAGGTCGAAAGGACGCACGACTTGTACAGGCGTTTATTCGCGCCGCCCGATCTGCAGCGCAGCGAGAGCCCGCACACGGTTCACCCGAGGACCCCTACGATCACGGGCCCTTCAACTGGGCTGAGTCCGGAATGTAAACCCACTGTGGTCAATGCAGGGCAGCCCGGTTCTGTTCAAAGCAGTCTGCAAGGTACGTTGAAGGGGTGAACAACGATCTGAAGAACCAAGCAGATGAACTGGCTCAAGTGTTTGCTAGCGACATGGTTGGTGAGCCAACTGGAGTGGGCAGATTCGGTGAGTTTGGTGGCATGTTTGTGCCCGAGACTCTGGTACCTGCGCTACACGAGCTTGAAGCTGCGTTTAGAGATGCTTGGGCCGACCCCGTTTTTCGCAATGAACTCGATGCGCTGCTTGCGGACTATGCCGGCCGTCCAAGCCCGCTCACCCGATGCGACCGACTTGGGGAGCAACTTGGGATTCAGTTGTACCTCAAGCGTGAGGATCTGAACCATACGGGCTCGCACAAAATCAATAACGTGTTGGGCCAGGCCCTGTTGGCTAAGCGGATGGGCAAGACACGACTCGTTGCAGAGACTGGAGCCGGCCAGCACGGTGTGGCCACTGCGACTGCTGCTGCACTGATGGACATGGAATGCCTCGTCTACATGGGCGAGGTAGACATTGCCCGCCAAGAACTCAACGTGTTTCGTATGCGCCTGTTAGGAGCCGAGGTCACACCGGCTGTCTCGGGGAGTCGAACGCTCAAGGATGCCGTGAACGAGGCCATGCGTGATTGGGTGGCCACTGTTGAGCACACCTACTACTGCTTGGGTTCCGTCCTGGGCCCGCACCCATACCCGTG
>CANJEC010000153.1 GCA_947473395.1 Actinomycetota bacterium
GCCACCGAGAGACCCTTTTGCCCAGCAGCGAGGTTGCGGCGGTAGAACGCATTTGAATCCTCAGCAGTCGAGAACCCCGCATACTGCCGGACTGTCCATGGCTGGTTGACATACATCGTGGGATACGGGCCGCGCAGATACGGGACAATCCCGGGATAGGTCTGCAGGAAGTCAAGTCCATCAAGGTCTTCTGCGCTATAGAAACTCTTGACGTCGATGCCCTCAGGAGTCACCCAGAGCGGGCCGGGCTGCTCGGCCCGCTGCCGCGGCTTGCTGTCGTGATCTAGTGGGATTTTGGTGAAATCTGGAAGTTGGAAACTCATCTTGGCACCTCTGCAACTGTGGCACCTGCGGCTTGTAACGCCCCAGTGAGCAGTTCCAATGCATTCACACCAAGGTGTACAAAGTCCGTCACACCTGCGGCGACTTCTTGTTCGCGCCGATCACCGGGATTGCCTGCAAGATAAACCGCCGCTAGGCCACCCTGAGACAGCACCTGAGCAAAGCTCTGGGCACGTTCCTCATAGAACTTGTCGGAGGAACACAGACAGGCCAGGTCTGCTCCAGACGCAACGGCCTCGGCCAAAGCAACCTCGGGGTCCTCGAAACCTGAACTGCCTCCGAGGTCGCTTGTCACGGTCTCGATTCCGCCAGCCTCGAAGAAGTTTTTTGCGAATGTCGCACGCGCCGTGTGCACAGCCACAGGTCCAAGATTTACCAGAAATATCTTGGGACGAGCGCCTGTTGTGGCTACATGCGCATCAGAGGCATCACGTAAGGCCTCAAACTCTTGAGCCCACCGGACCCTTGGTAGTGGCTCACAGATAGTCGATGCAGATCCACCCCGAGGGGTCTTGTTGACAGGGCTATTCCTGGCTGCTCGCACAACCGGCTCTTCAGCAAGGTTGGGGAACTCGCTCACGCCAGTAATGGCCTGAGCGCGAGTAGCAACTTGGCTCAGTCGGGCGTTGCGCACCTGCTCAATCTCTGCAGCCAGGCTGCCATCAAGAAGCACCGCTGCTATTCCGCCGGCCGCTTCAATGCCTTGAAAAGCAACCCAAGCAGCTTCTGCAATCTGATCGGTCAACGACTCGATATACCAAGAACCTCCCATTGGGTCGGTCACCCTGCCTAGGTTGGATTCCTCTTGCAACAACAGTTCGGTGTTGCGCGCCATGCGCCTACCAAGTTCCTCTGGTTCACCAAGGGCTGCGTCAAAGGGAAGCGAGGTAACCGAGGCTGCTCCGCCGAGGCCTGCGGCAAAAGAGGCCGAGGTCACGCGCAGCAAGTTCACCCAAGGGTCACGCCTAGTCAGCATCCTCTCGGCAACCCGAACGTGGAGTTGAAGCCCTTGCGCAGCCGAGGACGCGCCGCAGGCCGCCACCATGGCAGACCACACTCGGCGAGCAGCACGAAGCTTTGCAATTCCGGTGAAGACATCTGCGTCCACACTCAGAGTTACCTCTATCTGATGACAGGCTTCATCAATCTGAAGACCGGCCTCGGCACATGCCTGCAGGTATGCAGCACCTGTGGCCGCCATGACAGCCAGTTCTTGAATCTCACTGGCTCCCGCTTCGACATAGGCCGCTGTGTCAACGCAGCAGCTGCGAACTTGGGGGTAGGTGTTGTTGAGTCTTGCAGCCAACGTGCCCAATTCTGTGAGCGCCACCTCGAGGCCCTGCGGAAGGACACCCTCCGCTGCCAGTACACCTAAGGGGTCTGCGCCAATTCCACCCATGGCACTGCTTTGAGCAACGCCAGTTTGTTCCCAGACTGCAATCATCAGGTCTGCAGCTCGGGTAAACGCGCTGCCGGCCTGCAGGTACACCGGTGCAAGATCCAAGTAGACACCGGAGCAAAGCGATTGCAGTTCAGCAGTAGAAGTGATGTGCACACCATCTGTTCCATCGAGTTGGGCAAACTCTGCATCAGTTGGAACTACCCCGGCGCGAAACGCTGCATCAAAGCGGACTAGGAGTTCGGTTGACCCTCTCTCTAATTCGCGCAGAGCAGTCTTATTTGCCTCCATTGGGTCAGGACTAGTCAGGAGTGTCCGAATCCCCCATGCACCATCAGCGCGGACCTCCGAGGAACTTCCCCGTGTAAATGGTGCGCTCCCAGGGAATCCCGCCTCGTCCTGTGACCCGGGCGAGGTTGCTGCGGTGTACAGCGGCTCCACAATGATTCCGCCGGTAGTACGGGACTGCAGCTTTGACAGGGGCGCGCCCCTGAGCACCTTGTCTACTAGGGCTAGCCATTGGTCCTCAGTAGCAGGCGGAAACTCGCCTGCAAGGGTGGGTTCGGCCTCGGTGGCCACAAATACCTCCACGACAACTTTGCATCGAACTGGTGAAGGCAGCAGGTTACCGGACTGCAACTCAGGGTTCGAAGTGACCTGTGTATGGAGGAGGCCCTGAAGATGTCGCTGGAGCTGGTTCGCTAGGTGGGCCGGGGACTGCTTCTGCCCTTTTGGGGACGATCACAGTGCGCTTGGGCCGTATATAGACGATTCGGATCAGCGTCAGAACGGTAAGAAGTCCAATCAGGAATATCGAGGTAATTCGAAAGATGGGGTTTCCTGCATCAGTGCCCGCTTGTGCAGCGTGCAACGCAGTCATCAACGCAACGGGGTAGGAGACGAAGTGAATCATTCGCCAGGTCTTTCGTTTCATTCGCCGCTGCGCAAGCGAGGTCCCCTCAACAAGAATGAGTCCCCAGAACGCACCGATACCCCAAGCAACAGCACCTGCGCGATAGGTACTGACAAAGGGCACAAAAAGTTCGGCCCAAGAGAATTTCAGGTAGTTGTCGGCAACGAGGGCACCGAGATGCACTCCTATGAAGATGACCGTCAGACCGCCCAGATAGCGATGCAGGTCCGTCAGCCAAGCCGGTAGACCCTTCTTGTCAATTATTTTTGAGGTCAGAAGCAATCCCCAGATCAGGGTGAGGATTAAGAGGACTCCGGCAACAATTCCGCTAGCCCGAGAGACGTACCACCAAAACTGCGGGTTCATAATGAGAACGATTCTGCGAATGCGCCACTCGTTAACTGCTCACCCGAACTCAGCGTCACGAGTGCACCTGCCTGATCCAACAAATCTGCAAGCTCTCGCTCGAGCTCTGGTTCTCCCCAGCCCACCAGCATTGTTGTTGCTAGTGCCTCGGCCCACCAGGCCTCAGCAGCAATCACCGAGCAGGCAACAGCTGCCCCGGTGCTCGGCTGTCCCGTACGGGGGTCGATCACGTGATGCGCCTCGCCCTCATCGGTACTCCACCTTCGGCGCAAGGTTGAAGAAGTAGCTAGAGCCCCACCGTGCAAGTTCATTCTTGCCTCGCGGAGCAGGAAATGATCTAGGGCGATTTCCCAACCTTCATCTGGTGGATCTCCAGCAACTCGCAGATCTCCGCCAAGCGACACAAGCGCTGCAGTTGCCCCAGCCTCTACGGCTTCTACTGCAACTAAATCAGCCGCCAGTCCTTTGCCAATGCCGCCTGGGTCAATCCCGACTCCAGCCGGCAACTGCACCAGATTGATGCTGGGGTTGATCTCTATATCAGCGCATCCTGGAACCTGAGTTTGTTCAGCACCGGTGGTGTTCACAAGCACATCAACGAGCTGTTCAAAGGATCTGCTGTAGCCAGCAGAAATCACCGCGCTCAAGACTGTTGGATCGAATCGTCCGGATGTTTTCTGCCAAGCCCAGACTGCACGCTCAATGAGCATCATCGTCTCGTGTGAGACCACTGTTGGTGCACCGGAGCCTGCATTGAGACGACTCAATTCTGAGTCAGGGATGAACCTTGACCACCTCTGTTCAAGTTCAACGAGGCGTTCCACAAGGGAATCGGCTAGTTCGGAATCTGCTCCGGTAACAATGAGGTGGGCGTCGCAGCCCATGATTCGAAACTGGCGATCAACTCGCACTGGAGCGAGCCACAGGTGCGGAGGAGCGGGGGGCGGCTGTCACCGGGGGCGCAGCCTGAGGGGCAGAGGCAGGCGCAGATGAAGCCTGCGAAGATGATGATCCACTCGAAGAACTCCGAGTGCTGCCGGTGGTACTGCCCGAGGTACTCCCGGAGCTCCCGGTTACATATCGAGGAACGTACGTGCGGCGGATCACTACTACTGGTTCAGGTGCGGTGACCGGTACCGTCGTCGAGGTGGTTGCCGGGACCGCAAGCTCTGCAACGGCTGGAACAGCCGCAGAGGATGCAGTCGCCTTGACACCGAGAACAGCGATGAGCGCAAAGGTTGCGGCAGTAGAAAGCACTGCAGCTGCTTGACGGGAGGCCTTCGCTGGGTGACGACGCTTACGAGGACGCTTGATTGCTGGTTCAGTCATCGTCTTCACGGCCTTCCTCATGCTCATCCTCGTACTCATCCTCATGCTCATCTTCAGGCTCTTCTTGGTGCTCTTCCTCATACTCTCCTTCATACCCGCTAGCACTCGGCGTTGCCGCTGTGCCTGATGAAGCTGAAGCCGAGGCTGTATCACTGGAGCGGGCAGCGCTAGTTGAGTTTGTAGATCCACCCGAACTGGCGGAACTACCTGCAGGTGCTGCAGCTCGGCCTTGGGGAGGCACGACCACGTCGTAGGGAACCGTCACGTCAACGTAGATCGTTGAGGGCACGACCGGCACTGCTGCACTCTCAAGCGGTGTCACAGAACTCACAGGCTGGGCTGCGGGAAGGTTTCCTACCTTGGAACCTTCGCCGGAACTTGCAGTTCCCAAGTTCACAGCGACGGCTGCTCCGGCTGCGGTAAAGGTAAGAACGATCGCTGCCAGTCCGGTTGCGAGTTGTTTGAATGTTCGGGGGGTCTTATTCATGTAGATAACTCTAGAGAGTCGACCTTTAGGGGAAGCCCTGTAAAGAGTAAGGATTTGGTGAAGATTCTATGGCTTCAGCCCAAGGGTGTGCGACTGTATTCCGGTGCGCATTCTGGTGGTCGAGGACGACAGATCAATTGCTGAACCCCTCGTTGCCGGGTTGGAGCGC
>CANJEC010000154.1 GCA_947473395.1 Actinomycetota bacterium
AAAGAACAAGCACACAGCTGTCAGCCCCAGAGCAGCTAGCGGACCCAGTCCAATTGAGGATCTCGTATTGATAGCAAGTCCACCGAGGAACAACGAAGCTACGAGCGAACCCAGCCGAGCCGAGGCCTTTGCTGGCCCGACTGGGGCTAGCCAGTAGATCAAGGTGGTGAATGATCCTAGGCACAGCGCTACACCCCAGATCAGCGCCTCGTGATAGACCCAAGATGCAGAACTCAAAAAGAGTAGGGAACTACCGGCAATCCCAAACGAAACAACTGCCGTACAAGCCGTCTCTGCGCGGCCTAACTCAATCTCGCCCCGCATGAGCGAGCGGATCCTCCAAGCCGCAGCGATCAGAAACCCCAGCGCCGTACCAAACCCAAGAATCATCGATAAGCCAGTTAGCCGACCGAAGAATCTGTCGGTGACAGCCAGCAACGGCATGCGCACGAGAGCAGGGACTATGCCCTGGTAGATGTGCGTCTGATCTCCAATCCGAAAGCCCTCAAACCCGGGAACTTTTGGGTCAACGTTCATGTGGCCATCGAGCAGAGCTTGAGCTTGGCCATCGTAGAAATTCCCGAGCAGGTCCTCATCAAGGAAGGCCTGCCGCGTGCTCTGCATGATCCCAAGAAAAATCGTCAGTGCCAGCAACGCTCCGAATCCAGCGGCTAGCAAGAAGGTTCTGCGGGTATGGCCGCGGTTGCGTACACCTGCAACTTTGCTCATTGTCTGGCCTCTTGTTCAGCGGATTCGGAGGCCACATCCTGCTGAGTTCCTTGGGTGCTTCCCTGCGGGTTCCTGTGGAAGAAACTGTGAATCGCGAGCGCAGCAAGCAGCGCCACGCAAGGGAGGATCGGAATCTTGAATCGCTCATGACCAAAAAACAGCACAGGCAAGAGCGCACCGAACATGCAGACAAACACCAGAACAAGGCCGTAGCTCGCAATCCTCTTGTTCGCAGTCAACATGTTCGCAGTCGTCTTGTTCGCAGTCGACCTGATAGCGGCGCGCCAGTCACGCAGCACTAGGGCCACCCCGACCAAGGCCAGCAGACTCACGGCCCAGTAATAAACATTGCAAACCCAATTCAACAAAGAGCGTTCGCTGTTGCTCAAATGAGCGTCTGCGCCGTAGGACTCAAAGGCAAACACGGCATCAGCATCATGACTCAGGGTGATCTGCAGTTTTTGGAAGCTCAGAGCGGGAATCTCACCCGGGTTATCTGCGATCCATCGAAGGGTCCGAGCCCGCAGTTCGCCGTCACGCGCGACTTCAATTTCTGGTCCATCGGTGTAATTGCCGCGAGTCGCACATGCCGCTGCAATGCTGAACCCTCCTGTAGCCCCGTCATGGAATCCAATACAAAAGTTATCTCCAGTATTCGTGGACATCGGAACGAACGCGTTCATCACCAAAGCGTTGCGCAGAGTCCAAGGCAAAATTGCAATCAGCATGCCAAGCACAAGCAATGCCAGCCCACGCAGTGCGAAACGCCAACCCAGACCGCCGAGTAGCCAGCCCAGACCGACGGCCGGCAGGAGCACCGCAACGGACTGAGGACGCACCAGAGCACAGAGCGCTGTTGCTCCCAAAACAGCTGAGATCACGAGGACTGAGTTGCTGCGGGTTGTCACCCCTGGCTTGCAGGTCCAGACACACAGCGCTGCAAGTAGCACGCAAAAAGCTGACAAATAGAGGGACTCCGACAGGACCAGACCTGAATGAATAATCAGGTTTGGCCAGAAGGCGAAAAGCAGTCCTGCTAGTACTCCCAACCACGCACCCGGCCGGAGTCGATTGCCAGCTATGACTAATGCAGCGGCGCCAACACCTCCAAGAACTGCTTGGGCTAGGCCCAGAATCAGAATCAACCTTGGCCCCTGACCGATGAGCTCAGAGACTCGTTGTACTAAGGCCACGAACATGGGGTAGCCGGGCGGATAGTAAGCAGTAGATCGACCCAATAACGAGGTGTATCCGTTCCCTTCAGACAGCGAAGCAGCCGCACTGAGATACACATAGGGGTCCGATAACCCGACTGGTGCCCGAGCGGCAAGCAGAACCCAACAGGCGCGCAGCCCAGCAGCGATCAGGCCGACCACTACTGCTGCACGAGACTCGCTGAGCGCATGGCCAGCGTTGCTGTTTGAGTTCCCCGACCCATCGGCTAGCTCGGGGGAAAGCGGAGCACTGTCCTTTGTAGCCGAATGCACGTTCGCAGGTTAGTTGCTAGGCATTGAGGCCACAGGGAGCGAGCGAGTACCGGTACGATCTACCTCTTACCATGACTACTGTTTCTACAAGCCGCGTACGTGGTTGGAATGCTGGGCACCGAGTACCTCTTGGGGTGATCCTGCTTGCCATCGTGAGCTATGTCCCGCTGCTGCTCACCAAGCCCGGAATGGTCGGAGCCGACACCAAGACCTACCTCTATCTGAATCCGGGACGCCTGCTGTCACGGGCGCCGTACATGTGGGACCCAAATATCGGCCTTGGCACGGTGACACATCAAAACATCGGTTACCTCTGGCCGATGGGCCCGTACTACTTCGTGATGCAGTCCATTGGTCTGCCCGATTGGGTGGCACAGCGCATCTGGCTAGGTTCAATCATTCTGATGGCCGGCTTGGGCATGAGATTCATGCTCCGAGAACTGCGCTGGCGTTCTTCGGGAGTAACAGTTGCCTCATTTGCTTATGCATTGAGTCCCTACCTGATCAACTATGGGGCTCGAATCTCTGTGATTCTGCTTCCGTTCGCGGGCCTGCCTTGGCTCATTGGCTTAGCGGCACGTTCCCTACGCCGTAGCGATTGGCGAACCCCCGCTCTGTTCGCACTGGTCACGTTGACCGTGGGTGGGGTGAATGCAACCTCGCTTTTGTTGGTCATGGTTGCTCCGATGATGTGGTTTGTCTACGCCACCTTTATTGAGCGTGAAGTCAGCTTTATTCGGGCACTGAAGACCGCCGGAAAGATCACCCTCCTGACCGTGATCACCTCGATCTGGTGGGTGGTGGGCCTACTCACTCAAGGCGAGCACGGGATACCTATCCTGCGCTACACCGAGACTTATGAGACCGTGGCAAACGCTGCGCTCGCACCAGAACTCCTACGGGGTTTGGGGTATTGGTTCTTTTACGGAACGGACGGTCTTGGGCCTTGGACTCAGGCATCTCGGGCGTATATCGAGTCTCCCCTCCTGATTTCACTGTCCTTTGCGATCCCACTTCTCGCTGTTGCTGCAGCAGTACTGACTCGCTTTCGGCACCGAATCTTTTTTGCGTCCGTAGTTCTTGTCGGCCTTGTGATTGGAGTTGGTTCTCACCCTTGGGACTCCCCCTCTCCCTATGGCGGCATTTTTAAGGCGTTCACACAAGGCGACCTTGGATTGTCTTTTCGGTCAACTCCTCGAGCAGTACCGCTCATAGCTCTGGGCCTAGCGGTGTTTCTTGGCGCTGCCATTGCGGCTCTGAGCGCTTGGCGGCCAACCTGGCATCGGTTCGCAGCAGGCGCACTGCTACTGCTGGTCTGCTTGAACCAACTCCCCTTGTTCCAGGGTTTGATGGTGGATCGCAACCTTGACCGCAAAGAGAACGTTCCCGAGTATTGGCTGCAGGCCGCCGACGCACTTGATGCTGGCGACTCAGACACTCGAGTGCTCGAGGTGCCGGGAACTGATTTTGCCTCCTACCGATGGGGCAACACTGTTGACCCGATTACCCCTGGCCTGACCGACAGAGAGTACGCAGCTCGAGAGTTGATTCCCTACGGATCTCCTGCCTCGGCAAATTTCCTGAACGACTTTGATTTGCCGTTTCAATCCGGCCGCGTGGAGCCATCAGCCATTGCACCACTTGCTCGCCTGCTAGGTGTGGGTGACATCTTGTTGAGAGCAGATCTACAACAAGAGAGATTCCGCACTCCACGCCCCCGAGTTACTTTTGAGCAGCTCCAAGAGGCTCCCGGAATCGATCCCTTTGCCCAGTTCGGCAGCGTCGTTGCGAATACACCGACGGAGCAACTTCCACTTGATGACGAACTCGAGTTCAACACGCCCAGTACGGCGCCTGACCCTGCGCCCGTGACGCTGTTTCGCGTAAAGGACTCGCGCCCAATCCTGAGGACTGTTCAAGCTCAAGGGCCAACCCTGCTCGCTGGAAACGCTGCTGGATTGGTCAATTTCGCAGCCTCCGGCGGCTTGCAAGTAGATCGCCCAATTTTCTATTCGGCCTCATTCGCAGGCGACCCATCAGCCCTAGAAAGCCAGATCTCGGAACCAGACTCCGAACTCATCGTGACCGACACAAACCGCAAGCAGGCAAGACGATGGGGTGCTGTTCGCGATAACGACGGCTATACCGAGCGAGTCGGCGAAGTTCCGCTTGTGAAGGACAACACCGATAATCGCCTTGAGGTCTTCCCTGATGCTGACGATGAGCAGCGCACGGTGGTTGAGCAACGCGGCGGCGCAACCGTTGCTGCTTCAACCTATGGAAACGGCGTGACCTATACAGCGGGTGACCGGGCCGTCAATGCCCTAGATGGCGACCCACTTACTGCATGGCGTGTTGCTGCTTTCGCCAACCCAGTCGACGAGTTTCTACAGATCACCATGGACAAGCCCGTCACCACCGATTTCATCAACTTGTTACAGGTCCAAGGTGGAGCCAATCGTTACATCACCGATTTGCAACTCAGCTTCGATGGCGGCGACCCGATCTCTGCAACGTTGGACCAGACCTCACAACTCGCTCCGGGGCAAAGAATCCAGTTCCCCAAGCGCAGCTTTAGGGAGTTGCGGATCACGATCACTGGCACCGATCGCGGCGAGATGGCCACCTACCGCGGAACTTCGGGCGTTGGTTTTGCAGAAGTCACCATTGCGGGCCTCGGACCAATCACCGAGGTAGTCCGACCACCCACAGACCTGCTCGATGTAGCTGGGCCTGACTCCATCTCGCAGCAGTTGAGCTATGTGTTCACACGCCGAGCG
>CANJEC010000155.1 GCA_947473395.1 Actinomycetota bacterium
GATCCCTCGTACCCTTCCCGGAACCCACCCACTTGCTCAACTATCGATGCGCGAAACGCCGAGATGTGGCAGGTGTACATCTGGTTTCTGAATCGCTCGGGAGACCAGTCCGGCTTATAGAACGGGTCGGCTAGGCGACCAGAAGGAATCATGACGTCTTCGTCGGTGTAGACGTAATCCACATCCTCACCAGAGGCGAATGCCTGAGCAATCCGCTCGAGTGCCTGCGGTTCAAGAAGGTCGTCATGGTCGAGCAACACCAAGAACTGCCCGCGAGCTCGAGAGAGCGCCTGGTTGGATGCGGCAACGATTCCGCCGTTGGTCTGCCGTGGCGCAAGAACCACGCGCCCATCCACTTGGGCTGCCTTTAGCAGGACGCGTTCAACGTGGGTTGAGGGTGAAGCATCATCTACAAGAATGTGTTCCCAGTTTGTCCAAGACTGCCCAATTACAGAATCCAAGCAATCTTGGAGCACGTCCTCGGATGGGTCATAGACCGGCGTGATGACCGAGATCAAAGGTTGTTCGGTCACGTCACCACAACCACTTCACCACGGTCATTTCGCCCCAGTCATTTGACCACAGTCATTTGACCACAGTCATTTCACTACTATGTTCTGGCAGCCCAGCATGGTGTCAACTCCGCCAGCGGTGTTTCTTGCAACGACGCAGGTCCGATGTACGCCCTTGCCCACCTTTGCACCGATAGTGAATCCGTGGGAATCGCCGTAACCGGGATGATTGGCTCGCCAATCACTGCGATAACCATTGGACCATGAGGTAAACCATTGCCCATCGATGATCATGGCTACCACAATCGGATCGAGGGATTCTGGGTCATACGCCCACCCGGATGCTGAGATCATTCCGCTGCTGCTGGTGATCGCATTGAGCTTGCCCACGGGATTCGCCCAATCTTGGGTTCTCTTAGCAATGTTGCCGATAGCGTTTTGAATCGACCCCGGGCATCCAGTCAGACCGACCTGTTGATGACCAACAATTCGCGGCAAGTTCACCACGACTCCAGCGGCGTACTTGGTTGACCCAAGAGAGGTGAAGCCAACGCGGCTTGCAGGGTCAACACGGTGCAGCGCAAGCTTCCACCCAATCACTTGACTCACTGATTCCAGCGCTGCTGCGGTGGGCTGAGCTGCGGTGTAGTCACCAATCACCATGACACCCACCGAGTTGGTATTGAACCCCATCGCATGAGCACCGATGATCGGCTTATCAATTCCGCCGCCACGCCCCTCCCATACGCCGCCGTACTTATCAACCACAAAGTTGTAGGCAATGTCTGACCATCCTCGGCCATCCATGTGGTACGCCTGAATCGACCGCAGCACGCCCGGTACGGCCGCTGGCGAGTAATCATTTGAGCTGGCTGAGTGGTGCACCACAGCAAGCTTGACGGTAGCCCCAACACTCGTTGAGGTCGACCTCGCACCCCATTCCGTGCGCATGTGAATTCCAAAAGGCCTAGGGACTGCAGCACCTGCGACGGAAATAGCCTCGGTGGCGGTCCGCTCGACCGCATCTCGCACTAGCGCAATCTCTGCTGCTGGGGCATCTTCGCTACTCAGGTTGAGTTCGTAGCCAATTGCGTCCTCCACCCACAAGGGCTCGGTCCCGAAGGCCGCTCCGTTCCCCTCTGCCGCTCCCCCACCCGCAGTGGCATCGGGGCCTTCGTCTGCTTCGACATCAAGTTCACGCCAAGAACCCCAAGTGCCGTCGGATGAACGAACCCTTACCAGAATTGGCTCCGTGGGCGCCTCGTCAAGGAGCACGCCGATGGCCGAGAATTCGTTGACTTTGCCGGCGCTCCCCGTCACCCGATCCTCAGTTACGGTCTGACCCGAGGGCGGATTAGGCAGACCCGGAAGGGTGCTGGTGATGGGCACACTGCTCGTTGTGGAAACCGTGCTGATAGTCGGAACAGAGCTTGTTGTAGTCTCTACGTCGAGGGCCGCCTGCAGTTGAGGGATTTCAGCGGCGCCCACCGGAGACATTTCGGGAAGTCCAATCCGATTCAGGACAGAGACTTCGGCAAACCCGAAGCGGGGAACTGGCAGGAAATTCAGAAGGAGCGCAAGGCCGAACAGCGCCGCCAACCGCCGAACAACACGCCCACTAGGGATGGGAGTCTTCATCCTCCAAGTCTATGAGAAAACACCGAAAACAGAACAGGGCCGAGTCAGATTCCCAAGCCCATTGAGCTAGTCAGCACAGGCCAGACTCGTTCATTGGTCCAAAAACAAGGGCGATCACCTAGGGAAGGCCGAATCTGGCGATGAGGAGTCTCACGAACTCTTCAAGACGAACTCTTGGAATACTCGCCATTTCGGGCGTTTGTAGTGCAACCTCGCTCAGGGCTTTGCCTTGTTGGACTGCGTCTTCCAAACTTCCCTGAAGCAGACTCTTGGTTGCTGGTTTCGCTGTAATTCGGTCCTGCTCGCAGTTCAATAGGACGGACCCGATGGCAAACTCGGCCAACCTGAGCACTTCGGTGTCGGAATCAATTGCTCGACCTTGTAATCCCAGAGTTACCTGCATCTCGCTAGCGCTTGCCCTGCGGTAGCCCACAGGTGATCCGAGATCCTCAACTACTGCCACCAGGTCTATTCGGGACTCGATCTGAGGAAGTTGAGTAAGCAAGTTGCTTGCTGCATCGTGATTTTGTTTGATGTCGATATACACAATCAGCGGTCCACCAGGTCGTGAAGATGGCGGTCGAGCACCTGATGATGGCCGAAGCGGACTTCGAAGCTCGTTGGTCCATTCTTCGCCGATGATCTGATCGCGGGTCTTGCGCACGTAGCGCAACTCAATCAGCGAATCCCACACGACTTGCTTCCAAGCCCAAACCAGCTCTGTTCTGGGCAGGTGGCCGTGCTTCAGGCGGCTGAAAACGTTGGCCCGAACTGCCCACTTCATGCGGTCCCAGATTGACCGAAACGCTAGGCGACGCTCCTGTGCGTTGGCGTTTCGCAACACCGTCATCATCCAGTTCCGGTAGACATGAACAAAGAACCCGGGTGAGGCCGAAGCCGCCGAAGCGCCGAATGAATGCCGGATTACTGATGTAGGTGCAGTGACCGTATGCCATCCGGCCCGCCGAGCACGCCAGGCCAAATCGGTGTCCTCGTAGTACGCAAAGAGCCGTGGGTCGAACAGACCAACCTGGTTGAGCATTGCAGTTCGCAGAAGCACACCACCGCCGCAGAACCCGGGAACAGTTTCTGGGCCAACGGCACTGAGCATCTGCGCTGGCTCTCCAAAGTACCTGTCGTATCCCTCCGAATTTTCCCGCAGGTCGGTCCCCAGCCCATTGAGCAATTCCGTGCGATCTTCGCCGGCCCGCAACTGCAACTCGGCTGCGCTCGTTCCCAGCTGAATCTGGGCCTGATCAAATGCCGTACTCGCGACCAAGGTTCCAACCCCTGAGGCACGAAGCGTGATGACTCGCTCCCCTGCCCCAGCCGGGACAAGAAGCTCAGCGCTGCCGTTTACGAAGTAGTCCAGATCCATCGGCCAATCCGGGTGACCCACGGACCACATGCCTTTGCTCTGGCTGCGGTCCAGTACCGAAATGGGGCCGATCGAGAGCGATTCGATTTGCGCTTGTCCCCCAGTTACCCTCAGTTCAACCCGGGTAAATGCCGGCTCTAACACAAGGCCTGCTGCAACCGCACCCACTGCTGGATCAGACTGCAGTCCCTCAACTAGGGGCCACAACCAGCCGGGCTCTGGAACGGCATCGTTGTTCACTAGCGCTACGGCATCGACTTGCGCTAGGTCACGCATCGCACGGTTGCAACCCTCGGCAAATCCAAGATTCTGCTCGTTGGCAATGACTCGAACATTTGGAAATTCGTAGCGGAGCAACTCAAGAGATCCATCCACCGAGGCGTTATCGACCAGAACTAGTTCTATGCACTCTGACGGGTAATCGGTGGCTTCGAGTGCTGCGAGGCAGCGCCGAGTAAACCACGCCGAGTTCCAGTTCAATACGATGACCCGAACCCGGGGCGGGTGTGGAGAAGCCATTCGGGCCACTTTACTCGTAGCCCTCTCATAGCTGGCATGAGGTCAAGCCAGCGTGCGCAAGAGTCTTACTTGACTATGCCGTTTGCCCTCTGGAGGCAAATATGTGCCCTAGACGGCTGGCCAACCCGTCTAGGAGGAGGTGTTGACCTCGGCGCTGACAGGAACGCCCGCCGCAATCACCACCTGAGCCGAGTCGTTGGGTTTCAGGTTTGGGTCAGCATAATGTCGACTGTGGTACCGGGAGCTCAGGCGTCGTCTATGAACTTGATGTCTGGGCCGCCTAAGGCAGGCCCTGATGAATGCAGGAGAGCGAATCAGCCTGCTGGTGCCTGCAACGGCGCAGGCTGGCACTGGTCCTCAAGCTCCACTACTTGAATCTGCTCTCGGTTTTCCCAAGTGATCTGATTCGTGGGGTCCTTACGCAATTTGTACTCGCGAAACTCCATGTCAGCAGCGTCAAAGGTGAGGTAGCGACCGATCAGCGAATCACCAAAGCCGATAATCAACTTGATGGTCTCCACTGCTTGGATGCTCCCGATGATTCCAGGAAGCACTCCGAGCACACCTGCCTCGGAGCAACTCGGGGCCATTTCTGGCGGTGGAGGCTCGGGCAACATATCGCGGTACGTCGGCCCATTCTTGGGATCAAATACCGTCACTTGACCCTCAAAGCGGAAGATTGATCCGTGCACCACGGGAATTCCCAGCTTCACCGATGCGTCATTGAGCATGTATCGAACAGGAAAGTTGTCAGCCCCGTCTACGACGATGTCGTACTGCGAGATGATGCGTTCCATATTCGAAGCATCAAGGCGAATATCGTGCGTAATCACGTCGATGTCGGGATTGAGCAAGGTGAGCGTCTTTTTTGCCGAATCAACCTTTCGCTCACCGATGCGATCTGTGTTGTGCAAAATCTGACGCTGCAGATTCGACTCATC
>CANJEC010000156.1 GCA_947473395.1 Actinomycetota bacterium
CCGAGCGAGTATTCCAGTTGCTAGATGCCCCCGAACAAGAACCCGAGGCTGTTCAGACTGAGCGTGAACTGCCGGCGCCGGCGCAGCCAGAGGCGGAGCAGTCAGCGGAGCAGTCAGCGGAGCAGCCAGAGGCGGAGCAGTTAGACGGGGCGCATGCAGGGGTATCTGGCCCCGCTGGGCGCGTTGAATTCGACAATGTCAGCTTCTCGTATCGGGCCGAGAGCCCTCTGATTCAGAACCTGTCGCTTGTGGCCGAGCCTGGGCAGACGATTGCGATTGTTGGTCCGACCGGCGCAGGCAAGACCACTTTGGTCAACCTGATTATGCGGTTCTATGAGTTGAACGAAGGCGTGATCCGACTCGATGGTCGCGATATCTCGCAGATGCGGCGCTCTGAGTTGCGCTCCAACATCGGCATGGTGCTGCAAGACACTTGGATGTTCGGCGGGAGCATTCGTGAAAACATCGCCTACGGCAATCTCGAGGCTTCCGAGGAGCAGATCGTTGAGGCAGCGAGGGCTACGTACGTTGACCGCTTTGTGCGGTCTCTGCCCGACGGGTACGACACTGTTGTCGATGACGAGGGCGGCCGTATAAGCGCTGGTGAGAAGCAACTGATGACGATTGCCCGCGCATTCCTTGCCAATCCGGCCATTCTGATTCTCGATGAGGCAACAAGTTCGGTTGACACTCGCACAGAGGTTCTGATTCAGAGTGCAATGGCGGCTCTGCGGTCGAATCGCACGAGCTTTGTGATTGCACATCGGCTCTCAACGATCCGTGAGGCCAACACCATCTTGGTTATGGAGGCCGGCCGAATCGTTGAACAGGGGAGCCATGAGCAATTGCTCGCCGCACAAGGGGCGTACGCAAGGCTCTATAACGCTCAATTTGCTGCAGCTATGACCGAGGTTGCGTAAGGGTGATTCGCTAAAGCGTCGCACGGAGGGTTGAATCTGGGCTTGACTACAGGTGCGAATCTCGGCTGAACGAGGTGTAACTGCAAACGATTGAGGAGAGTCATCCGTGACCGAAGACGACAAGACTGCAAGCTCTGAGGCTTCTACCAATACAGAGGACATGGCCAAAAAAGCTTCAGGTCCAGTCGAGGCCCAGGGCACCCCGATTGTTGAGACTGCAGAACAAGAGGTCGACCGGTTACGAGCAGAAAACGCTCGTCTGCACAATCAGATAGAAGTGGCGAGTGCCGCATCATCTGAGAAGAAGTCGCTTCGCAGTCGTGCAGTTCTGTCTATCTCGCTCGTGGTCTTAGGAGCGTTGTTGTTACCGCTGGCTGCGCTGACAGTCTGGACCCGGAATCAGGTACTCAATACTGACCGCTACTTGGAAACGGTTGCACCGCTGTCGAACGACCCGGCAGTTGTTGATGCCCTGACCAATCGGATTAGTACCGCCATTGAGGATCAGCTTGACGTGAAAGCCGTGGTTGAGGAAAAGCTCCCCGAGAATCTCAAGATTTTGGCCGCGCCTATTGCCTCTGGGGCAGACAGTCTGATCGGGACCGTCACCTCGAAGGCACTCAATTCCAAGCAGTTCGACACCATTTGGATTACTGCCAACAAGGATGGACACGACGCACTTGTAGCTCTGCTCACCGGCAAGAAAGGCAAAGTGCTTGACGCCGAAAACGGCAAGGTCGTTCTCTCTCTCAAGCCGATCGTCGAGGAAATTCTTGCTGGAATCGACAAAAAGTTCGGTCTGGATCTCTCCTCGAAAATCCCCGCTGACAAAATCGATATTAAGTTCACCCTCATTGACTCACCCCAACTGGCCTCGCTGCAGAGCTTGATTAAGTGGCTCAACACGCTCACTTGGGTCATGGTGCTCTTGGCCTTGGGATGCTTCATCGGAGCAATCTTTGCCGCACCGAAGCGACGTAAGGGAGTGCTTCGCGTTGGTATAGGGGTCGTGGTCTCCATGACGATCACGCTGTTGGCACTTTCGTTTGCTCGCTCTGGCTACATTGCGAACCTTCCGAAGGGCGTAAATATTGCAGCTGCAACATCGGTCTTCGACACACTTACGCGGTTTGTCTTGCAGGCCTTCAGAGTCCTGTTTGCGCTCGGTGCCGTGATGGTGATTGCGGCTTGGATCGCTGGACCCTCGGGTGTTGCCGTGTGGATTCGGAGCCTGTGGGACCGAGTGCTTGGACGAGGCGGAGAAGGCATTGGAAACAATGTTGATCTTGGTCCGGTTCCGAAGTGGGTCGCAGCCCATATCTCGGCAGTTCGGGCAGTCATCTTGGTGATCGCAATTGGTGTTCTGGTGACTTGGAGTCGCCCTACTGGCAAGGTGGTGTTGCTGATAGCAGTGCTCACGCTGATTCCACTTGCCTTGGCTCAGTTGCTCGCCAACAGTGCATCTTCGAAGACTGAACCCGTCGAGTCAGCTGGTGATACCCCTGAGGTTGAGGGCGAGGAAGAAGCCCAAACTCCTGATGATGAGCAGCTCCCTGATGGAGAGAAGGATTCAGTTCAAGAACCGGCCTAAGGGTCAAAGAACTCTCTCAAGAGGGTTGTACGACTAGTGCATTCGGGCTAACTTTCCCTTCTCGGTAAACGGTGTTTATTTGGGGCTGAAAAAGGGGGACAATGCCAGGTTCGAGCAGTCTTTTCCGTGTTGCAGTCGTAGTTCTAGCCTTTTCATGCCTCGTGGCCCTTGCTGGATGTAGCGAGGATCGCAGCGGCGTCAGCAGCGGTGGCGAGAAGTCAGAAACCACAGCAGTGCTGACCGACCTGTGCAGCACTGCGGACCTCATCGATTGCGCTGAAGCCTCATCGATTTCTGCTCAAGTGCCAACTCAGGCCACCAAAGCCACCGGCAAGCCCTTGGTATTGGGCATGATCAACCAAGAGAACACGCCGGTTGGGTCGTTTCCGGAGTTAAGTCAGGGCGTTCAGGCGGCCATTGACTTTGTAAACAATCAACTTGGCGGGGTCGATGGCCGACCGGTGCAACTTGAAGTGTGTAATACCAAGTTCTCGGCCGAGGGGTCTACAAGTTGCGCACAGCAATTTGTAGCCGAAGGTGTGCCCGCTGTTCTGGGCGGTATCGACGTGTTTGGCAACGGAATTGACCTGCTAGCCGAAAATGAAATCCCCTTCATCGGGGGAATCCCCGTGAGCACTCAGTCGATGACTGCTTCGAACTCGTATCAGTTCAGCGGAGGCTCTTGGGGGGCGATGGTTGCCTTTGCCGACTATGCGGCTACCGAGTTGAAAGCAAAATCGGTGGCAATTCTCTACGGAGACTTCGGCTCGGTGGCCGATGGTGCCAACTACGGCAAACAGACCCTCGAGAAGCTGGGCGTCGAAAACGTGCAGATGATTCCCTATCCAATTCTAGAGACCGACCTAGGCTCTGCCATCCAAGCTGCGGCAGCGGGAAACCCAGATGCCATCATGTTGCTCACTGCCGACACGGGATGCACGGCGGCCTTTGAGGGGCTTGCCACTGTGGGTTTGAAGGCCCAAGCTTTTTATACCGGTGCCTGCGCTGCGCCAAAGATTATTGATGGGGTGCCGACCGAAGATTCCGAAGGTGCAATCTTCAATGTCGAAGGTCCGATTAGTCGTACGAATCCCGACCCAGACACCAACTTGTATAACGCTGTCATTGCCGAGTACGGCAATGGTCTGGATGCAATTGGCGCAGCAACGGTTTCATTTCGGGCCTTTATGAACCTGTATGTGGTCTTGAGTGAACTCGGCGCAGATGGGATCACGGCCGACACCGTGACAAGTGCACTACGGGGCAAAGTCGACGCTTCAAGCTTCATGGGGCACTCCTATACCTGCAACGGGAAACAGTTCAAGGGGCTGCCGGCGGTGTGTGCACCACAACAGATGCTGGGTCAGATGACTGACCGGCAACTGAACCAGATCGGCGACTGGGTTGATGTTGGCAAGATCTATGGGACGGGCTGAGCCACGGACGTGATTGGCGAGTATTCGGGATTCATCCTGGCCGGACTTGGTGGAGGTGCAGTAGTTGCCGCGCTTGCACTCGGGCTGGTTCTCACGAACCGTGCAACAGGAGTGATCAACTTCGCATTCGGTGCGATGGGGATGTACGTCGCCTTCGCCTATTTCCAGTTTCGTGACAACGGCGATTTGATCCTGCCCGTCATCTTTGTTCCCTCAAGAATTCACCTGCTCGCGACGCCTACTTTGTTTACGGCGTTGCTCATGGCTGTGTTGCTCTCTGCTGTTCTGGGTGCAGCAACCTACTGGTTGGTATTTCGGCCTCTGCGTCGAGCCCCGGCGCTCGCCAGTGTGGTTGCCTCGCTTGGACTCATGCTGTATCTGCAAGAGGTCGTGCGCCTGAACTTTCCGACAGGTAGCGCAGCAACCGTCGTGCGCATGGGAGTCCTGCCTGAACAACCTGTCCGCTTTTTGGGCACTGCTGTTACTGCGAACCGGCTGCTCTTGGTCTTGTTTGTGGTGCTGGCCACGGTGGCGCTGACAGCGCTCTTTCGATACACAAAGTTTGGTCTGCAAACCAGGGCAGCAGCGGGCAGTCAGAAGGGGGCCATGCTGGTAGGAATCTCGCCGGATCGAATTGGCCTGATCAACTCCATGATCGCCACGGTCATCGCCGGAATCGCCGTCATTCTTATTGAGCCGATCTCGGGGCTCGATCCGATCACGACGAGCTTGCTCGTGCTGCCCGCTCTAGCAGCGGCCTTGTTAGGTGGGCTGAGTTCGTTCACGATTGCAACATGCGCCGGTCTTGGAATCGGGATGCTGCAATCACTCATCTTGGGCTACACGGTGCGACCGAGTACCTCATGGATCCCAGATTGGGTGCCCCGCACAGGCCTGCAACAGGCTGTGCCCGTTATCTTGGTTCTGATAGCGCTGGTCTGGCGCGGCGACGCGCTTCCTGATCGGGCCTATCTGGTCGATAAGCGGCTGCCGTCCTCGCCCACGCCTCGACACGTCACCCTCTGGACGATCCTTCTCG
>CANJEC010000157.1 GCA_947473395.1 Actinomycetota bacterium
AATATCAGCCATAGTCCCCCCTTTCAATTATCCGAAACTGCTTCTCTTGATGCTCTCGGTGAGGCCGATTCGGCTTATCAGAGTGCAGCCTCAAAGCACTCGCTAGCAATTTGAGTGAGTACCAGCGACTGTTCCCAACGGTCACCCTCTTCACGCAGGTCTCCGTCCGAGTCTCTAACGAGTCGGGCGTAGCCAACCTCGGGTGGGAGCAGTTCAGGAGCAAAACCAATCTCCAGGCGTGGCGGTGGCACCACGTCCTGAGCGGCAGTGCGCAAAAACCCCTCAAAAGAGCGAGTCCAGAGCGACCGGAAGTGCGCAATGTGGGGTTGGCCCTCCACAGAGCCATCGCCAACATCGACCTGAATACATCCCGAGGTGCCTATCCGTCCGTGCATGTACCGAACCCGATCAAGCACAGGAGAAAGGAACTCAAGTGTGGCCTCGAACCCGTTGGCCGCCATATCTTGGCCCGTGTACCAGTGAGAGAAGTCGCCGTTAAAGCGAAGGTCTGGAAATCGTTCAACGAGTTGAACTGTCCGCCACATGTCTTGGGTGAGTGTGGCCCGGTGTGTCTCGACATACAGGGGGATCCCCGCAGTTGAGCTGGCGTTGAGCACCTCTTCAATCAAAATGTCGGCTGCGGCGTCGTCTTCAAGTCCAGTGCCCAACAAAATGGTGCAGCACTCGAAGCCAGACTCTGCCCAGCGTTGAGCCTGATCGAGAAGCCCACCCGGAGTTGGTTGGATAGCGAACGTAGTAGGAACCAGACCAAGAGCTCGGCAGCGACCGGGGTTCGCGCCTTGTACACCCTCAAAACCTGCATCAAGGGCTGCCTGTAGGGCGGTTTGCTCATCACCTTGCGGGCCTGTACTCCAAGAAGGCAGGGACCAAGTTGTGCAGATGTTTAGGTCACGCCGAAATACTGGATCCCCGTCTGGCTCTGAACCGCTCATGGACATTCGCGGAGGTTAGTCCCAAGGCGCAGTAGCAGGGGGAAGCCGAGTCGCTGGGTTCTCAGTCGCTACTCAATAACGGTGTTCCACAGCCGTTGACTCTCCTTGAGCTGCGAAGGGTCAAGCGGGAGTGCGCCTGTTTCGGCAACAGCTTTTTGGCCCTCTGCCGAGAGTAAAAGTGACACTAGGTCAGAGATCGTTTGGTCCTGCTCGACAGTTCTGCGGTCGACAATGACCGACAAGCTCCGTCCAAGTGGGTATGCGCCGCTTGCCACGTTGGACTCAGTCGGGTCTGCACAATCAGCGCTGCTGTCTGAGCGCAATTGCAGGATGCGCACGGAATCCTTCCAACTCTTTGCCGAGCTCACAGCAGCTACGCCAAGGCCTGCCGGCTCACTGAGTACGGCCGATCGTACGAGCTCATTGCTCTCTACCGAGACGGCGTCGTTTCGGAGTTTTGGATCCGTCTCTCGAATCTCAGCAGTCGGCCCAAGCCCCGTGGAGACAAACAATTGAAGAGTGCCAGATCCGCTCGGCGGAACAAGCACCTTGAGCGGCTGCTCAGGCAAGTCAGGTGCGCCGCTCAGTGAGTTGGCATCCGCCCAAGAGTCAAACCCCGTCGATTCAGGTCCGGCCAGACCGTAGAGCTGATCAGTAGAAAGACAGGCTACGGGGTTGGAGGGATTCGTCACCACCACGATTGCGTCATTTGCAACAGGAATCTCTACCGGCGATCTATCGCTGTCTTTGCATTGCTTCTCCTCACGATCAGACATCGAACGCGAGGACGCAGCCATCTCTACTAGGCCATCACAAAACAATGCGATCCCATCGGCCGAGGTAGAAGTATTAAGTCGAATCCGTGCGTCCTGTTCTTGTTCGGCCAGCATGCCGCTACTGACGCTGAGTAGCGGGAGCATGGTCTCGGACCCGGCAGCTCGTGACTCTGGCCGCACTGGGTCGACGCTACAAGAGCCAACCAGCCCTGCGAGTGCGAGTGCTGTCACCACGCCGAAGCTCATACGTGTAGTTGTGCCGCCAAATCTCACCCGTGAAGTATGGCCCGCGCTCTTGTCCTGCGGAAGTTGAGCAGGTGAATGCTGAATACGGTGTCAGTAAGCCCTGGGAGCAAAGTTCGGTTCACGCAGGGCAGCGCTCTAGGGTGAACGCAATGCGCTGGCTCTCGTCGATCAATTCAGTCTGGTTGCTGGTGTTGATGTTCGGGTTCGCAATCGGAGCGGCCGTTCTCGCCGCTCTGATGATTCGGCGACTCAACATTGACAAAGCGGCGCCTGTCGCAGCTGCTTATATGACAGCTCTCGGAAGTCTCTTTGCGATCTTCACCGGCTTTCTTATTAACAGTGAGTACGGCACGCTTCGCGAGACACAGCGACTCGTGGGTTCAGAGGTAGCTGCAGCCTCGCAGTTGGCATTCAACACTCAGGGGCTCTCTGCTCCTCAGGTGGAACTTGTTATAGATGACCTCGATGCCTATCTGCGTCGAGTTGATGAGTCGGAGTGGCGAGTCCTTGGCGCCGGCGGTGGTACCGAGGTATCGGCCTTCAACGAACTCAAGCAACTTCAGGGCCGAGTTCGCCAAGTCGGGTTGCAGCCAGAGACGCCAACGCTTGCGGCAGATGCGATGCAACAGGCTGTGGATCAACTCGCTGCAATTCGAAGGCAGCGTGTAGCAATTTCTGCCGAGAGCCTGCCGCTGGCACTGTTTGGAATTAGCGCTCTTGCAGGAATTGCACTCATCTTTAACGCCATGGTGGTGGCGCTCCGATCAGGTCACAAGTATTCCCTGATTGCTTGGGGGATCGTGGCGGTAGTGGCACTTGACCTTGCGGCCATTCTTGCCATCGGCGCCCCGTTCCGAGGTGCCTTTCAGGCCGACCGAGTTCCTATTCGAGACCTCAGCGCTGAGCTTTCAGAGGGCAGATACCAATCTTGGGTGGACGATCCACGTCCGCAGCGAACATGTACAAGTCGCCAGGACGCAACAGAGCGTCCCGATGACTGCCTGTTTATCGGAAATGGTGAGTCGATCACGCTCGGTGTGCTGGCCTGGCTCGGTGATGATTCCGGCGGACTCGGCCAAGACTCCTTAGATGGTGTGAACCTGGCAATTGATTACCTCGATGGCCAGTTCGATCAGGTGCCGGGCGAATTGCTGGGGCACCGGGTGAGTCTGGCGGTAGATAATGAGGGCTGTTCTGCCGAAGGTGGACTGTCAGGTGCAAAGCGACTCTTGGCGGAGCAGCGGTTGCTTGGCGTAGTGGGTACCACCTGCTCATCGGCTGCGTTGGATGCTGCAGATGTCACACTCTCAGACGAGTCAGTGCTGCTGGTGTCTTCATCCAACACGGCGCCGAGTTTGACTGACCCAGATCGCCACCAGCGCTTCTATTTCCGAACAGCGCCCAATGATGTTGTGCAGGGCGCTGTTGTCGCCGACTACACCCGTCAAATCCTCGGTGCAGACACAGCAGCAACCGTCAGCGATGGAAGTGCCTATTCGGACTCGCTGACAAATGTGTTCCGGCAGCGATTCACCCAACAGGGTGGTCAGGCCGCTGCACAACTTTCTGCTGCCGGGGGAGCAGGGGTAGTGGATCCGCCCGGTGGGACAGAGATGCTCTCGCCGTCACAGATTGCCGATCAGCTAGAAGCTGCACCTCCGAGCGCTGTGTTCATGGCGCTGTTTGAGCCAACCTGCCATGAAGTCGTCACCCAGATTCGCAGTAGGCCTGCACTACAGGACCTATCAATTCAGACTTCTGATGCATGCCAATCCTCGGAGTTTCTTGCCGCCGCAGGAGCAGCCGGAGACGGTGTCTTGGCATCTGGACCAGATCTGTCCGACATTAAGAACAACACCTTTTACTCACAGCAGTTCCTGCCAGCTCTCCAACGAAGTACGGGCAGAGCCCCAACTAGTGTTTTTCATGCCTCGGCCTACGACGCCACAAACCTGCTCTTTGGTGCGCTTCGCCGTGCAGCGACTCGGGTTCCAGGTGGCTCCCTCGTGGTTGACAGGGCAGACCTTCGCGCAGCCATGCTCGATGTAGAGGGGTACCCCGGCTTATCAGGTTCACTCACATGTGATCCTGGGGGAGATTGCTCGCAAATCTCTCGCATAGCGATCTACAAGGCTCCAGCTTGGCCCAGCGCAGAGGGGTCTCAAGCGGTGCCGGTTTACTCCTCGGCTCGTTCCCTGGCCGAAGTGAAGCTCGGCGAATAGCGAAGCTGCTCAGAGACTTCTAGCGGTCGCGAAAACCCTTGCTGCTCATGTTCCAAAGCCTCCTTGCACACAGGATCACCATCTATGCAGGCCTTCAGTTCGGCGACCAGACCGCGAGTTTGGGCCTTGTGCCTCCAACACGCCAGCAGGGTCAGCGACGAGAGCAACCTGGAAGAACACTTGGGATCACTATTACTCCAATCACCGGGTGGGGTTCTCAACTGCTCGGATCGCAGATTAGCCAAGCAGATAGAGAAGTCTGAGCGGCCCGTGTCGCCGCCCAATTCGTCCTTCGTGTGCATGCACCTTGGGCCCGGACCAGCTTTCCTGTGCGGAGGTCCCTGCTTGCAATCTGAGAGTAAAAAGCTAAAAGTATCTAGTACCGAAGGGCGGCCGGAGCCCTTCAGCGGTGATGAATGAGGAGTAGAAGTGTCAGCACAGATATCTCGGATGGTCTGCCAGTCGGGTAGCAGACTCCCATTCGCATTGGATCGAGTTCGGACAGGAGTCCTGACCTGTTCGCTACTCCTTGCGGTACTTGTAACTGCGTGTGCGCCAATGCCGGCAGCTCCCAATGTGGGCAACCCGAAGTTTGACGATCATCGGTGGTCACGCGTGGCAGATGGGGCTCCGTGGGGAGCACGAGCTGGCGCCGAAGCCGTATACCTTGATGGCTCGTTCTATCTAGTGGGCGGGCGGACTCCGAACAGGCCAACGGCATTTCCGCAGGGTCCGATTCCCGGTGACTCCAAAATCTGGGGCGATGTCTGGCGCAGCGATGACGGG
>CANJEC010000158.1 GCA_947473395.1 Actinomycetota bacterium
CATATCGACAATCTCGATGCCGAGCACCTCAAAGCCAGCAGCAACGAGCAGGCCCAGATCTCGACCAAGCGCCGCCGGATCGCAACTGACTAGCGCCACGCGTTCTGCACCAGTGGCAACCACGGCTGCGACACCGGCAGTATTCAGCCCCGCCCTTGCCGGATCCGCAACAAGGACATCTGCAGCGCTCGGCCGCCAGGTCTCGACCGAGCTAGCAACAATCTTCGTGCCGAGTTCGGCAAGGTTGACTTGAGCATCCGCTACGGAGGACTCAGAACGTTCAACGAGCACTGCCCGCTCGGCATTCAGCCCCGCAGTGAACAGGCCGACTCCCCCATAGAGGTCCACTAGGCAATCGTTAGCAGCGTCAAAGGGCGCAACTGCTCTGGCCACCGCATCAATCAGCGCCTCGGCACCATCAGGTCGAGCCTGAAAAAACGACCGGGCAGAAATCCGAAACTGCTTGCCGGCAACCTGCTCATAGATCCAAGCCTGCTCACCTTGTGCGAGTGACTGCCGAGTAACGACCCGCACGTCCTCGGGAAGGCCAAACCGCTCGCGAGGTGCTGCTTGAGCGTCAACAATCACCATGCGCTGCCCAGTTCGAGCCCCCACGCGAAAGGTTGCCTCTGTGGCCCCCAGAAAGCGGCCCTGCTGCATCATTTCGTCAATCATCGGGTGCGCCACCATGCAGGAAGAAATCTGATGAATCTGATGGCTCTGACGCTTTCGAAAACCAACTCTGCCGAGTTGTTCTGATGCAGTGCTCGCCGCTCTCTTAGCCGTAGTCCCCTCCACCCCGCAGCGCAGGGTGGTGCGGTACTGCGTGGCCGGGAGTTCGCCTGCAAAAGAGATCGGCACTCCCTCAAGGCCGGAGATTCGGCGAAGCGCATCAGTAACGATCTCTGCCTTCAGGCGAAGCTGCAGCGCTTCCTCTGCGTGTTGAAGGTCGCACCCTCCACAACCCGCTGCAACCTCTACACAGGGAGCTTCTCGACGGCCCGCTGCGGGCTCAAGAACTGCTCGGACCTGTCCCCGAGCCATGCGCTTCGAGGATTCGGTGATCTGTACTAGGACGCGATCACTTGGCAGAGCGCCTTCAACGAGCACGATACGACCGGATTCTTCGTGGCCAAGCCCAAGTCCCCCAGCGACGATCCGTTCAATCTGCAGTTCAATCTGCGGCTCAGCCTGCAGTTCAGCCTGCAGTTCAGGCTGCAGTTCAGGCTGCGGCGGAACCTGCTCCGATTGGTAGGGGGACACATCCTGCATCCTCCAACCGTAGGCCGCTCAGACACGGAGTGAAGAAGTCTCGACTGCCGGGGGTTCTGTTGCCATAGAGCCGTGTTGCGCGATTAGGGTCAGGAGGCAGCGGCGAGTTGACGCCGACCCTGATTGAGAAGGTGACCGAATTGAGCACGCGCCCCGTCCAGATTGCACCGTCGGTTCTTCCGGCAGATTTCTCTCGGCTTGGAGAGGAATGCATCAGCTTGGAAAAGGCCGGGGTTGACCGAATTCAGTGGGATGTGATGGACGGCGTCTTCGTCCCAAACCTGACCTTCGGACCCGATGTGATCCGCGCTTGCCGGCCTCTAGTGGATGTCCCTTTCGAGGCCCACCTCATGGTGGTCAACCCCGACGAACTCGTCCATAAATACGTAGAGGCCGGATGTGAAATTGTCATCGTCCATGCAGAGGCTTGCACTCACCTGCATCGAACACTTTCAAACATTCGCGAACTCGGCGCAGGTCCAGCAGTGGCGCTCAACCCTGCTACTCCCGCCTCAGCAGTACGACACGTCATGGACCTCGTTGATTTGATTCTTGTCATGACAGTGAACCCCGGTTTCGGAGGTCAGGAATACATCTCAACGATGGAGTCCAAGATTTCCGAGGTGGCCGAGATGATTCAACATACGGGCCGAGACATCGACCTTGAAGTAGATGGCGGCATTGGGCCGGCCACAGTGAGCGGTGCAGCAGCAGCGGGCGCAGACGTGCTCGTTGCCGGTAGCGCCCTATACCGCGATCCGCAGGGGCTGTCGCATGCTGTCAACGAGATCCGGACCTTGGCAGAAGCGGCAAGATCTTAGAATCCAATGGAAAGTAGATCAGCGGCCTCATTGGTTCTGCTCACGCTGAGCCTCATGCTGAGCACCTTGCTTGCTGCATGTGGTGACGGTCAACCGGCTTTTTGCAGCCCTCTGTCCAAAGCGGCCGACCTGAGTGGAATTGCCGCCGCTCTGCGATCTAACGATTTGAGCAAAGCCAGCGAAGAGGCCGCTCAACTCAGCCAGCTCGCAGGCGAAGCTCCACCCGAGATTCGCGCTGACTTCATAGCAGTGGCAGATTCTGTCCGCGAGATTGTTGATCTCCTCGCTACAGAACGTAAGGACGGTCAAGTAGACCCCGGACAATTTGAGCGTCGACGAGAAGATCTGAACAAGAGTCTCGGGCAAATGGGTCGCCGAAGCGATAGAATAAGGGTATGGACGTCGGAACAGTGCGGCATCGATCTGGAGTAGCGCGACTCGCAGCAATTCTTCTGCTGCTGGGAGGTGCCACATTCCTCGTTACGAGCTGCCTCAGCAGTTCAGACACAGCCGAGTCGGCCGCTCTCGTCAACAGCGAGCGTGGCCGTGCAGGACTTGGACTGCTCGTGCAGGATGAAACGCTGAATGCGAAGGCAGAAGCTTGGGCGGCACAAATGGCCGCGGCCGGTAGAGCCTCTCATTCTGACTTGAGCCAAGGCAGCGGAAGCAACTGGACAAGGATTGCCGAAAATGTTGGCAAGGCCGGATCCGTGGCAGAAATGCACCGGTTATTCATGGAAAGCCCGAAACACCGCGACGCAATCCTAAACAGTGGATATGCCAGGTTTGGAACAGGCATTGCTGTTGCAGACGGTCAGTACTATGTGGTTCAAGTCTTCGTGAAGTGAGCGAGCGGTAGTCGCCCAATTCACCCAGATCAGATCCGTTTCAGGCAGGCCCGATTCACGCAGATCCGATCCGCAAGATCCGGTGCTACTCAGATGATTCGGGCGCTGAAATCTGCAGGCGACGCTGAATCACACTGTCGATGATTCCGTAGTCTTTGGCTTGCTCTGCTGTAAACCAACGGTCCCGGTCCGAGTCCAGATTTACTTGCTCGGTGGTTTGGCCAGTGTGCTCGGCAATCAGGTCTGCCAAGAGGTGCTTGATGTACTTGAGTTGTTCTGCCTGAATCGCAATGTCTGTTGCTTGGCCCTGCATTCCCGCCGAAGGCTGATGCATCATGATTCGAGCGTGTGGCAGCGCATAGCGCTTGCCGGGGGCTCCTGCGCACAGCAGGAACTGCCCCATCGAAGCTCCGAGGCCCATGCAGATCGTGCCAACGTCTGGCGAGACAAACTGCATGGTGTCGTAGATAGCCATGCCAGCGGTCACTGATCCACCGGGTGAGTTGATGTAGAGCCAGATGTCCTTCTTGTCGTCCTCAGCCTCGAGGTACAACAACTGAGCAGTCAAGAAGTTGGCAACCTGATCGTTGACCTCGGACCCGAGGAAAACAATTCGGTTCTTCAAGAGTCGAGCGTAAATATCGGCTGAGGGCTCCATTCCGGAACCACCTTGGGCAGTCGCTGGCTCGAGAAGGAATGGTGGAACTGCTGGAGTATCTGACATTGGCATAGGCCTTGAGGATAACGCGCCCGGAGACCATCGTTGTGCCGCCTAGTGGGTTCACCCCTCACGCAGGGCCAACTAGGGTGTGGCTCTCGTGCGGACGTGGCGGAATTGGCAGACGCGCTGGGTTTAGGTCCCAGTGCCCGAAAGGGCGTGGGGGTTCAAGTCCCCCCGTCCGCACCATTGTGATGCTCATCTGAGTGGGCAACCGAGCCAGGGCACGGGTAGACCGAACCTGCAGGGGTTCACTCCTTCGCCCACCCCGACCTGACTCATCGGCGCCGGTAAGCTACGGATACCGTCGCTTACCGGCGCCAATGCGGCATCCTTGCAACAGCGAATACCTCGGGAGCGGCTCGGGAGCGGCTCGGACGCGGCGAGGGCACGGCTAGGCCATGGCTAGGGAACGGCGAGTCAATGGCCCGCAGGAAGAAAAGCTCTTAGCTACTCAGGCTTGGCTCGGGCGCATGGATTCGTTCCCCTGGGGTGAACTCCACTGGAATGTGCTTGATGCCGCCGATGAAGTTTGACCGCAGGCGCTCAACTGGGCCGGCGACTCGCATATCCGGGGTTCGGTTCACCAGTTGGTTAAACAACAGTCGCAGCTCGAGCTTGGCCAGGTTTGCACCGAGGCAATAGTGAGCACCACCACCACCAAAGGCCACGTGATCATTCGGGCTTCTCGTTATGTCGAACGTGAAGGGATCCTCAAAGGCCTCTTCATCACGATTCCCAGACACATGCCACATTGCGATCTTGTCGCCAGCTCGAATCTGCTTTCCACGCAGTTCGAAATCGCGAGTGGCTTGCCTGCGGAAGTACAGCACCGGCGAGGACCAGCGCAGTACCTCTTCTACTGCAGAGGCCATGAGTTCTGGATGCTCCCGGAGCTTTGCAAACTGCTCGGGGTAGGTCATAAACGCATACATCCCGTGAGCTGTTGCGTTGCGAGTGGTCTCGTTGCCAGCCACAGCTAGCAACAAGATGAAGAGCTCAAACTCCTCTGAAGTCAACTTGTCGCCATTGATTTCGGCGTTGATGAGCTTGGTCACAACGTCGTCACGAGGGTCATTCCGTCGGGCTTCACCTAGGGCGCTTGCGAACATATACAACTCAGTCGCGGCGACGAGCGCGTCCGCTTTGTCCTCGGGGTCTTGGTTGTATTCAGGGTCATCAGAACCCACTAAACGGTTCGACCAATCAAAGATCAGGTGCCGCTCTTCCTGAGGCACACCCATAATGTCTGCGATTGCCTGCAAGGGCAGTTCGGCGGCGAGCTCAGTGACAAACTCGCATTCGCCGCGC
>CANJEC010000159.1 GCA_947473395.1 Actinomycetota bacterium
CATCGCTCCCAGCGGTTTCTAATGAACTTGGTGGAGCGGACATAACTGGTGTGACCGAACAAACCTGGTACTTCGATGCTCTGTCATACAGCACTTCTCTGACCTGTAATGACCTACGAATCAGTGTGGTTGAAGGTGGGGATTCGCAACGCATCCGAGTCCGAGATTCGATCAGCGAAGGTCGCACCATTACCTTCCTAGGCCGACCGTCACGAACCTTGGATGTTGCGGCCGATGGTTCGTTCAGCGGAGTGTTGATTGCCGCAGGAACCGGTGATCCGGACCAGCCGCAGGTCACTGTTTCGGGAGGACCCGTTCCAGCAATTGGCCAAGAGGCAGGAGAGTTCAACTATGAGCAGACGCTGACTGTTGCCGAGGCGCCGCCCGGAGCGTTCTCTCGCGATTGCGGGATCGCGTACGCAGCGCGACCAAGGGCCTAAAGAAAACCAATAACTGCTGCGCTTCAGCAGCGAATTGGCTTCAGTTGCAAGTGGTTTCTGCCGATGCTGCTCGGGTACCCACAAGGGAATGGAACCACCCATGAGGAACGCAGCCGTGAAGAATGCCAGCTTGCTCCTGACTTCTCTGCTGGCAGTCGTTGCCCTTGGAGCCTGCTCTTGTGCGCCAAATCCTGGAGATTCCGAGACCACTCGAACTCCTGCTACCCAACCCCCTGCTACCCAACCCCCTGCTACCGAACCGCCTGCTACCCGGCCCCCAGGGTCCGGTAGCCCGTCCCCTGTTGATGCAGTCTCTGGTCGGTTTGTCATGAGCAACGCAGCCCTGATCAGTCTCTGGGTGAATCCGAGTACTGGCAATGATTCAGCTACTGGGTCATCCGCTGATCAGGCTCTGCGATCTGTGAGCGAGGCATGGAGGCGGGTGCCGGCATCAACAGCGCTCACGCAGGGGTACCGAATCTTGTTGCAACCCGGTACCTACTCTGCAGCCCTCCTGCCGAACTATATGGAGTACCGCTGGGGCACGAGTCAATCGCCGGTCATCATCCAAGCGGCCCAAGGCAGAGGCACTGCTCGCTTGACGGGAGATCTCAATGTGTTCGACACGAGACACCTCTACCTGCTCGACCTAGAAATTGACCGCAGCGGAGACGCGTTTCATTGTGAGCAGTGCAGTTATGTCTTGATCCGCAAGAGCCGACTTTGGGGTGGCACGGGCGCCCACGAAACCATCAAGGTGAATCAGTCTGACCATATCTACATTGAAGATTCAGACATTGGCGGAGCCGAGGACAATGCAATCGATTTTGTAGCGGTTCATGAGGGGCACATTCGTGGAAACAAGATTCACGACGCGATTGATTGGTGCGCCTACGCCAAAGGCGGAAGCTCGGCAATCACTGTTGATGGCAATGAGATCTACAACTGTGGAACCGGCGGGTTTACTGCCGGGCAGGGGACAGGGTTTGAGTTCATGCAAGCACCGTGGTTGCAGTATGAGGCCTATGGGATTGCCGTGACCAACAACGTGATTCACGACACTGAGGGGGCCGGCCTTGGAGTGAATGGCGGTTACAACATCCTGATGGCCTATAACACCTTGTACCGAATCGGATCACGAAGCCATGCGGTGGAATTCGTTCACGGAAGTCGCGGCTGCGACGGAGACACAGCGACCTGTGCTGCGCATCGCAGCGCTGGCGGTTGGGGAACTACTGATGCCGGCGGTCAGTACATCCCAAATAAGCACGTGACCTTTGCCAACAATGTCATCTACAACCCGGCACCATTCGTGACTGCTTGGCAACACTTTGCAGTGGCCGGTCCCACCACACCGCCCGCAGGCTCGGGTGCGCCATCCCCCGCACAGGCCGACGATGATCTGCGGATCTTTGGCAACGTAATCTGGAACGGCGATAGCGCAATGTCGATGGGATTTGGAGAAGGCTGTGCCGATTCCAACCCCACCTGCTCCGAGTCGCAGGTGCTTACAGCGAACGCGGTCAATACTCTCGAACCCCGTCTAGCTGACCCCCTTCACGGAGTGTGGACACCCGCCCTCGGCTCAGCGCTTCAGACTCGATTCGCTCAGGCGATTACGGCTTGGTCTTGGGCGGATGCTCCGGCCGGCGTTGCCAGGGTTGCCGCGCCAAGCTTTGCAACAGATCGCAGTGGCACAGCCCGAGTGAGCGCAGGTCACCCTGGCGCATATGAGCCTTGATTAGCAGTTGCGTGCCGTAAGGGTGCCAAACTGTCGGCCGTGTCTGAACAGCGTCGTACTTTGGTCAAGTCAGCATGAGCGCCGACCTCGGTGCCACAGAACCCTCCGGTGCTGACGGCGCAGTTGTTGAACCGCCGGCAAAGAGCCCGTGGGGTGCTCTAGCGCTGCTCTCGCTTGGCGTTGCCATGATCATTGTGGATGGCACGGTGGTCAATGTTGCACTGCCGAGCATCATCAAAGATCTAGACATGACCTTTTCCGATGCGGAGTGGGTCAACACTATCTACGCGCTGGTATTTGCGGCGCTGCTCATCAACTTTGGGCGCCTGGCCGACATCAGGGGACGAAAACTGCTGTTCCTGTCCGGCATCGTGGTATTCGTCGGTGCGAGCATGTTCGCTGGCCAAGCCGAATCGTCATCACAACTCATTCTGGCCAGATTGTTCCAAGGGATCGGCGCAGCGATCATCCTGCCCACCACACTGTCCTCGGTGAACACGCTGTTCACCGGCAAGTCACGCGCAATAGCGTTTGCCGTCTGGGGTTCAGTCATAGGCGGCATGGCAGCCATTGGTCCTCTGCTGGGGGGCTGGCTGACTACGTATCACAGTTGGCGATGGGTGTTCTATATCAACTTGCCTATCGGTCTGCTCGTGCTAGTCCTGTCGATCTTCTTTGTTCCCGAAACGAAAGACCCAGCGGCACGACGCGGCGCCGACCCTGCAGGATCGGTCCTGATCGGCGCCGGATTAGCCGCCCTTGTCTTTGCCATGATCGAGGGTCAGCAGTACGGCTGGATTCAACCCACTGCACCATTCTCGCTCGGTGCGCTGACTTGGCCTGCTGACGCACCTGTCAGCATTGTGCCCGTAGCATTTCTGTTCTCGCTGGCCTGTCTAACGGCCTTTGTGATCATAGAGCGGGGCCGTAACGCGGCAGACAAAGTCGTTGTTCTTGACTTGTCACTCTTTGGGCTCAAGTCATTTCGCTGGGGTAACACCACTGCGTTGATCGTCAGTCTGGGCGAGTTTGGTTTGGTCTTTGTTCTTCCGCTGTATTTGCAGAATGTGCTTGGGTTTACTCCAATCAAATCTGGCGTCTACCTAGCTTTCATTGCTGCTGGCGCGTTTTTGGCAACCCCGCTGGTGGCAAAGCTGGCTCAGAAGAAGGGTTCCAGATTTGTTGTCATGGTTGGCATGATCTTTGAAGCGGTCAGCGTTGCTGGTATTGCGCTTGTTGTTCAGCCAGATACTGGCACCGAGATCATTCCGCTCCTCTTTACCTATGGCATCGGGATCGGCTTTGCCACGGCTCAACTCACCGGTGCGAGCCTTGCAGATGTGCCACTTGAAGAGAGCGGTCAGGGATCAGGAACCCAAAGCACCAGCCGGCAGATTGGCTCGGCGCTTGGGATAGCGGTGCTCGGCGCAGTCCTCGCCGTGGGCCTGGGAGCGTTTACCAAAGACCAGGTCTCACAGGTTCCCGGGGTGACAGCTGAACAGGCTGATCAGATCTCACAAGCAGTGCGCTCAACAGGTGGTGGCGCAATAACTGAGCTTCGGGCCACGCCGGGTAGCGAGGCCGTCGTCGCAGCAGCGGATGAGGCATTTGTCAGCGCAATGCGCCTGACAGTCGGAATTGCCGCAATCTTCATTCTGTTCGGATTGCTCTCTGCATCACGCCTGCCACCTGGTCAACTCCATGACCCTCCTGGGGAGCCCGAGCTAGAGCCAGTTGCTGCGGGTTCGGCCTAAGAATCCCTGAGCTGCTGATAGTGCGACCTGATCTCTTCGCTTCTGCGCGCCGCTTCCGGGTTGGGGAGGGTGACTTGTTCGGTCCCTACCAACCAGTCCGATCGAAGCTCGACCGGGTCGCGGCCAAGCAACGTAGCTGCAGCTTGTACACAGGCGCCCATCGCCACTGCCTGGTCGATATCGCTGGTGATGATTTCGCGTCCCGTCAAGTCGGCCAGGACCTGTCGATAAGCCCCAGAGTGTGCTCCACCTCCAACAAGTAAAACCCGCCCCGAAGTATCAGCATGTTTTGATAGTTCATCCAGGCCGTCCAGCAACCCGCAGATCACACCCTCAAATCCGGCCCGAGCTAGGTGGCCTACCGTGGTGTCTGTACGCAGTCCGTTCATCTGCCCCGTGGCTGAAGGGCGATTCGGTGTGCGCTCGCCATCAAGGTAGGGCAGCAGAGTGAGCCCGCCCGCACCGGCAGGGCATGCCAGCGCTGCAGCATCGAGCGCAGCAAGGTCCAACCCGCAGAGGCGAGCAATGGTGTCTGTCACCTTGGTGGCATTCTGGGTGCACACCAGCGGCAAGAACTTTCCTGTGGCATCGGCGAACCCAGCCACAGCACCTGTGTTGTCGGCGCTTGCCTTCTCGGAGACGCAAAACACGGTTCCCGAGGTTCCCAAAGAGATGACAACCTCGCCCGGCTCTAAGCCAAGGCCGAGGGCCGCTGCCATGTTGTCCCCCGTACCAGGGGCAACCAGAATTGTGTTCCACTCGCCGGCGGGTTCAATCGGGCCGAGCACTCGGGGCAGCATCTGTTCCCAGTCGAAGGAACTGTCCACAATTCGGAGCAACTCCCAGCAGTACTCGTTGGTGGCCGGCGACCAGTAGCCCGTTCCAGATGCATCCCCGCGGTCTGTCACTTTGTTGGTCGTCAGGGCGAAGGTCATCCAGTCATGGGGGAGTAGCACGGTGCTCAGCCGGTCCCATGACTCCGGTTCGTTGCGGTGCAACCAGGAGAGCTTGGTAATGGTGAA
>CANJEC010000160.1 GCA_947473395.1 Actinomycetota bacterium
CAGATCTTCGCTGCGCGCAGAAGTAGCCGAGCTGGTCTCACTTGGAGTCAACGCAGTCATTTTGTTTGGCATTCCAGAGTCCAAAGATGCTCGCGGTTCTGGAGCCTCGGATGCCGACGGAATTGTGCAGGTGGCAGTTCGCGAATTGCGCGATGAGTTCGGCGATCAGATTGTCCTGATGGCAGACCTCTGTCTGGATGAATACACCGACCATGGTCATTGCGGATTACTGACTGCTCATGGTGAGGTCGACAACGACGCCACGCTTGAGCGCTACAGCGAGGTGGCAGTTGCGCAGGCTCAGGCCGGGGTCGACATCTGTGCACCTTCAGGAATGATGGATGGCCAGGTCATGGCAATTCGTGAGGCCTTGGACTCGACTGGGTCGGATCAAGTCTCGATTCTGGCTTACTCAGCGAAATATGCCTCGGGTTTGTATGGACCATTCCGCGAGGCAGTCGATGTTGAGATTGCCGATGGGGGTGATCGCAAGTCCTATCAGCAGGACTTCCATAATCTGCGCGAATCCCTAGAAGAGATCCGCGCCGATCTAGACGAAGGTGCGGACATGGTCATGGTCAAGCCTGCGCTGACCTACCTTGACGTGCTGGCCCGGGCAAGATTCGAATTTGATGTTCCCCTAGCGGCCTATCACGTGTCGGGTGAGTACGCGATGATTCACGCTGCTGCCGAGCGCGGCTGGATAGACGGTGAGTTGGTAGCACTTGAGCAGATCACGGCAATCAAGCGGGCGGGCGCTGACTTCATCCTGACGTATTTCGCTCGATCCCTAGCCGAGAGCTTTCAGTGAGCAGTCACCAATCTGAGCAAGCCGCAGACTCGTTCAGTCAGCCTGCTCAACCCCTGACAAACGCTGGACTGTTCGAGCGGGGACTCATTCGAATCCCTGGTGGTGTGAACTCTCCTGTTCGGGCATTCCGTTCGGTGGGTGGCACTCCGTATTTCGTGGCCCGGGGCCAAGGTGCCTACGTCTGGGATGTCGAAGGCAACCGATTCATTGATTATGTGCAGAGCTATGGGGCCTCAATTCTGGGCCATGCCAATGCAGGCGTGGTTGCCGCGATTCAGCGAGCAGCGACGCTCGGAACCACCTTTGGTGCGCCGACTCCCGGAGAAATTTTGTTGGCGGAAGAACTCTGTTCTCGGGTGCCGGCCATGGAGCAGGTTCGCTTAGTGAGTTCGGGCACCGAAGCCACGATGTCTGCGGTTCGATTGGCTCGCGGCGCTACCGGGCGATCCAAGATTCTCAAATTTGAAGGCAACTACCACGGTCACTCGGATGCGCTGCTTGCTGCTGCGGGGTCTGGCGTAGCCGAGGGTGCCCTCGACACGGGAAGCACTCCAGATTCTGCTGGTGTGCCTACGGGGGCCGTGGCAGACACGATCCTGCGGCCCTACAACGTTGTGCCCGTGCTTGATGAGACCGTGGCTGTGGTCATCGTCGAAGCGATCTCGGCAAACATGGGACTTGTTCTACCCAAGCCAGACTTTTTGCAGGGTCTGCGTTCCGAATGTGATCGGGTAGGCGCGCTGTTGTTATTTGACGAGGTCATAACTGGATTCCGTGTGGCTGTTGGTGGTGCCACCGAATGGTCTGGACTTACCCCCGACATCTGGTGCTTCGGAAAAATCATCGGCGGCGGTTTGCCCGTGGGAGCGTTCGGTAGTTCAGCCGCAGTTATGGCTGAACTCGCTCCGCTCGGACCGGTGTATCAGGCCGGAACCTTGTCGGGGAACCCGCTCGCAACCGCAGCGGGCTTGGCTGTGCTGCAACAACTCGACGAAGACGCCTACCTTCAACTCTCCGACGCGGCGGAGCAGTTGGCAATGGGACTGCGATCTGCGTTTGCATCCGCAGGAACTCAGGTAGTGGTCCCCAAAGTCGGCCCTCTTGTGGGCCTGTTCTTTGGCGAGACCCAACCCACAGATTTTGCTTCTGCTTCGGCATCGGTTGCCCTTGGTCGCTACCCGGCATTTTTCCGAGCGATGCTGTCTCGTGGTATTGCCTTTGCTCCAGGCCCCTACGAGGTGATCTTCCCGTCGCTTGCGCACTCAGAGGATGATCTCCGAATCACGATTGAGGCCGCACACGAAGCAGCCCAAGAAGCAGCCCAAGAAACTGCCTAATCAAGAGGGCTAATTGGTTCTGACTTGCAGACCTTTCAGAGGTTGACGATCGTGACTGGCGAGGGCGAGCACACTGCGGCGATGTCTGTGGGGTCGCTCGTGAGGACCACGATCTCAGAAGATGAGAGGCTGCGGACGGTGGCCCCGATGTGGGCGTCGGCGACTCCGGTTGAGGTGGCACGCTGGATTCGAGCAGCTAGGTCGGCGCAGGGCGAGTCGAGGACGTGGTCCAAGACGCCGAAGCGATTGATGGCAGCGGCGGATGGTGTCGTTCGGTCCCATCCGGCCTCCACGCGAACAGCTGTTGGCACCACGACTTCGACAACACGTCCTCGCCGACGACGGGCGACCGCCCCGGCTAGGTGGGCGACTACAACTCTGTGCTTGGGACTGCGGGCATCTGTGAGCGCCTGAATGGCCTCGTTGTCGAGAACAATGGATCTCACGCGGCGCCAAGCAACTGAGCTTCGGCCCAAAGGAGTACATCGTCGGCATCAGCGTCGGGTCGTCGCGCAGCTACTTCGACAGCAGCGCTGGCTATGAGATCAGGTCGGTCAGCAAGGGGGGAGGCGTCCTGAAGCGCAAGCGCGAGAGCGATCTCGGCGAGTGTTGGTTCGGCGGAGGGGTGCTGTTCGTAGTGCATCCGCAGAGCGGCCTCCATGACCACCGTCTCGAGGGCATGACGCAGCGCAGCTGCTGTCAAGCTGGTGGTTGACGGCGCGGCCCCAAACTGGGTAACAGCTAGGGCGGCTGCATCCCGAAGTGACACAGGGAGACGCATCGAGGTGTTCACGGTGTCTCCGTCGGAGATGTTGAGTAACCGGTTCATCTCATCGAGAGTTTGAAGGGCATCCATGCCGAATAGTGTACCACGACCATGTGGTACAGAATGGTTCGGAAGATGAACCGGCGCGGAGCGTCATCATGGTGGGATGTAGTCCCTGGACCTGACTAAGCCAGTGCGAACTCAGAAACTGCTGTGTGCTGTGGGGCCCAGCGTTCTACCCTGATGGGGTGAGCCGGCAGTCCGCACATCAGCACTCCGCAGATCCGGAGTCCGAAGTCCCAAGCCATGTGTTTGATCGAACTGCCGCGGAACGAGTTATGCACCGCGCCGTGCGACTCGCTGCCGATCAGGAGTTAGAGGACTCACCCGATGGGATTTCTGAACAGGCACTCATAGAGGCAGCAGCGGAACTCGGAGTGGATATCTCGGTCGTGCAGCAAGCTGCAGTTGAGGAGCGGCTGGGCCTGCTCGTGCAGAAGCCTCAACGCGGGGACTCTCTAGTTGGTCCGGCAGTGGTTACGGTGAGTCGGATTGTGCCCGGCCGACCCGAAGATGTGCTGGAGTCCGTGGATTCTTGGCTCCGCAAAGCTGGGTCACTTCAGCGTCAGCGCAGTGGGGCTCTCTCTGCGAAATATGCCCAGCGGACTGGTCTTGCAGCTTCTGCAGATCGCACCGCTCGATCAGTTATGGGCACCGAGGAGTTGGGCCTCTTGCCGAGTTTGAGCGTCTCCACGGCGGCTGCTCAGTCGGGAACCACAGATGGACCGAGCACGCTGGTGGCACTCGCTGCAGACTTACAAGCAGAGCGCTCCGCTGCAGTTGTTGGTGCTGCGGCAACTGCGATTCTAGGCTCTGCCTTTGCCCTCTGTGGGGTTGTAGCTGCTGTGGCGAACGCCAGTGGTGGAACTGCTCTAGAGATCGCTGCAGGCATTGGCCTGGCCATGCTGGCCTCGCTTGGCATCCCTATCTCTTGCGCGCTGGGCTATGGGATTCTTTTTGTTCGTGCCCGGCGGATCTCAACTACTGAGGATTTGCTGAATGGAATTTTGGACCAGGTCGCCACCGGAACGTTGCCAAGCTCAACGTTTGGTCATATGGCTGACCGACTCCTTCGGAGCCTGAGGAGTTTGCGATCACCGAGACCCGGTCCTCCTGTTTAGCTGGCAGCCCTAGATTTTGATTTTCCCGCCAGTTTTCGAGCAGTCAGACGGGTAGCCTGAAACGGTGATTACCGCCGGATTTAACCCACAAGACCTTGAACAAGACTGGACAGCAGCGCTGAAAAAGCTTGCAGCGGATCGGGTGGTTGACAGGCTTTGGGATGGTGACCACACTGCGATTCAATCCGACCCTACAGAGGTTGCAAATCGCCTGGGTTGGTTGCATGTAATCGAGGACAGTCTGCGACAGTGGCCACGCTGGGTGCTCAGTGCTGATGAAATTGCAGAGGGTGCAAGCCACACCGATCTAGGGGAATTTGATCATGTGCTGATCCTTGGAATGGGTGGATCGAGCTTGTTCCCCGAGGTCTTGGCCCGCACCTTTGCTCCAGGCGAGGGATTCCCCGAGTTGATCGTGCTGGACTCGACCGACCCTGCAGCGATTCTGCGCACTGCGACTTTATGTGACCCGGAGCGAACCATCGTGGTGGCGGCTTCAAAATCGGGAAGCACCATCGAGACCCGGTCGCATCTGGCGTACTTCTGGAACCGGCAGAGCGTTGGAAAAAACTTTGTTGCCATTACGGACCCCGGCTCAGACCTTGAAGCGTTGGCGGCATCGAGAGATTTTCGATTCATCGCTCACGGAGTTCCAGAGATCGGAGGGCGCTTCTCGGCACTGTCAGCTTTCGGTATGGTGCCCGGGGCTCTGATGGGCCTCGACGCTGATGATCTGCTGTGCACAGCCGAAGAGGCAGCCGACATGCTCGGCCGCGATGTGGCCGTGGAGGATCATCTGGGTTGTCAGCTCGGTGCGCTCATGGCAGTGGCAGCTCAGCAC
>CANJEC010000161.1 GCA_947473395.1 Actinomycetota bacterium
GGGACAAGCGGTGCGGTGCCAACCACAGCTGTACAGACGTCGGTGCCGCCGCTCTTGGAGCTGAGCTGCACATGGTGACCAAACTGCTCAGATACCCAGCTGAATCCTGCCTCTGGCAACGGGGAGCCAGTTGACCCAACGGCGCTCAGCTTTGACAAGTCATGCTCAAGCGTGGGCCGCACGCCGCGAGCGCGCTCGGCCATCAGGTACGAGGCGCTGCAACCAAAATAAGTAGCTTCTGTGCGAGCAGCCACCTGCCACAAGGTGGAAGGGTCCGGCCGCACTGGATCGCCATCAAAGCAGATCACCTTGCAGCCGACGAGCAGCCCAGAAACCAACAGGTTCCACATCATCCAACCCGTGGTTGAGAACCAAAAAAAGGCGTCGTTGGGCCCGAGTTCTGAATGCAGACCGAGCGCCTTGAGGTGCTCAATCAGGATGCCTCCGTGGCCGTGAACGATCGGCTTTGGCAAGCCCGTGGTGCCACTCGAGAACAACACATACAAGGGGTGATTGAACGGCACTCGACGTGTGATCAGCACCCCTGCCGTGCTCAGCAGTTCTTGCCAGGTCGAGAGGCCTTGGGCACCGATGGCTGCGGCGGCGACCTTGCCATCGGGGCCAGGTAGCACCACGGTGTGTTCAACTGAGGTCAGGGCGCGCCGGATCTCTTCAAGGTCTTCGCGCCGGTCAATCAGTTTCTCCCCGTACCCATACCCCTCTACGGCCAGCAGCAGTTTTGGGCTGAGCTGCGAGAGTCGATCAATGACTGCCTTTACGCCAAATTCAGGAGCGCAGGAAGCCCACGTGGCACCCAGCCCAGCGCAGGCCAAGAATCCAACCATGGTCTCTGCCAGGTTGGGGAGATAGGCAGCAACCACATCACCAGACTCCACACCGAGCTCGATCAGACCCTGCTGGCACGCAGCAACTTGGGTGCGCAACTCGCCGCGGGTGAGTGAACACTCCCCCCAGAGCTGCGACTCGGCCTGCACCGCTGGATGCTCATCATTCAAGCCGGGCCTGGTGGAGCTTGGACCGCGCAGAGCGTTCTCTGCGTAGTTCAGGTGGAGGTTCGGGAACCATGTGGTTTCAAACATGGTTGCGCCCGTTCGAACTGGCTGCGGGTCACCCTCAACGATCACATCAAAGAACTGCAGGATCTGAGTCCAAAAACCATCAAGATCAGTGACCGACCATCGCCACAGATCCTCATACTCCGAAAGATCCAGCCCTGTTTGATCGCTACAGCGAGCAGCAAAGCGACCCATTTGGGTAGCGCTCGCCGCATCCGCGAGTGGCTGCCACAAGACGCGAGGCACGTTGTTGGTCGGCTCGCTCACAGAACCAGAATCACTTGGCATCGCTTCTGCCTGTCTGCTTTGCCAGAAGGGCTGCTGCAACTTTTGAGGGCAGTGCTCGGCCCAGTCTTTCCGCTAACCAACTGTTCACCTGCAGCAGTCCCTCAAGGTCGATCCCGGTATCAAACTCAGACCCAGCGAGTGCGTAGACCAGGTCTTCGGTGGCCAGATTTCCCGTGGCGTTTCGGCCTGCAAAGGGGCACCCGCCAAGACCTCCGATTGAGGTATCAACTGCGCGCACCCCACGATCAATAGCGGCCATGGAGTTAGCCAAACCCATGCCGTAGGTGTCATGAAAATGCACGGCGATTCGCTGCACCGACAACACAGTTTCAACCTGAGTAATCAGTTCGTTCACCGCATGCGGAGTACCCACACCGATGGTGTCTCCAAGGCTGATTTCGTCACATCCCATTTCGTCGAGTGCCTGCACAACTCGCACCACGTTTTCTACGGGCACTGCACCAGAGAATGGGCAGCCAAGCACCGTCGAGACATAGCCGCGAACAGTCATCCCTAGCAGTCGCGCCTCAGCAGCGACCGGCGCAAACATCTTGAGGCTCTCGTCAATACCCCTGCCTAAATTTGATTGACTGAACTGCTCGCTCGCCGCGCCGAATACTGCAATCTCTCGGACTCCTGCCTCGGCCGCTGCCTGCAGTCCTGCCAAGTTGGGAACCAGTGCGATGTAGCGCACACCAGGCAGTTTCTGAACTGCAGGAAACACCGCTACTCCATCAGCGAGTTGCGGCACTCGATCAGGTCGAACAAACGAGGTCACCTCAACTGCAGAAATCCCGGTTGCAACAAGTCGCTGCACCAGTTCGACTTTGTCGGCGGCAGGCAGGATCTGCTGTTCGTTCTGCAACCCATCTCTCGGGCCGACCTCAATCACGCGCACCTGTTTGGAGTTGGTGGCCTGTGAACCTGTAGTCATGTTCTCAACCTTCACACGTTGCGGCGGTACTTGCCACCCACCAAAAACAAGGTGTCAGTTATCTCGCCGAGCGAACAGTGCCGCACGGTATCCATCAGCACCTCGAACAGGTTGTCTCCGTGAAGTGCAGCAGCGCGCAACTCTTCAAGGGCCGCCGGGCGGTCGGCTGCGTGGGTTCGCTTGAACTGCTGCAGCCGCTCAATCTGATCTCGCTTCTCTGCATCCTCGGAACGTTGCAACTCTTGGACGACTTGAGTTGGCTCGGGGTCTGGGTCCAGAAAGGTATTCACGCCGATCAGCGGTAGCGAGCCATCGTGTTTGCGATGCTCATAGAGCATGGACTCGTCTTGAATCCGGCCTCGCTGATACCCAGTCTCCATCGCTCCAAGAACACCGCCGCGGCTGTTGATTCGATCAAGCTCAACGAGCACAGCCTCTTCAACAAGGTCAGTGAGTTCCTCAATGATGAAGCTTCCTTGCAGCGAGTTCTCGCACATCGAAAGACCCCACTCCTGAGTGATGATCATCTGGATTGCAAGAGCGCGGCGAACCGACTCAGAAGTGGGGGTGGTGACGGCCTCGTCGTAGGCATTGGTATGCAAACTGTTGGCGTTGTCGTTGATTGCACACAGCGCTTGCAACGTGGTGCGGATGTCGTTGAAGGCCATTTCTTGCGCGTGCAGGCTGCGTCCCGAGGTTTGCACGTGATATTTCAGCTTCTGTGAGCGCTCGTTCGCTCCGTAGCAATCGCGCATTGCCACAGCCCAGATCCGGCGGGCCACTCTGCCTAAAACGTTGTACTCCGGGTCCATCCCATTGGAGAAAAAGAAGCTCAGATTTGGCGCAAAATCATCCACGGCAAGGCCGCGTGCTAGGTACGACTCAACATAGGTAAATCCGTTCGCCAACGTAAACGCGAGCTGGCTAATCGGGTTCGCGCCGGCCTCGGCAATGTGATAGCCCGAGATTGATACCGAGTAGAAGTTGCGCACCTCGTGCTGCACAAACCATTCGGCAATATCGGCCATAAGGCCCAGCGAGAACTCCGTTGAGAAGATGCAGGTGTTCTGGCCTTGATCCTCTTTCAAGATGTCGGCCTGCACGGTGCCACGAAGATTCGACAGCACCCAGGCACGCAGGTCCTGCTCCTCATCGGCTGCAATCTTTCGGCCGTGTTCGGACTCGAACATCTCGACTCGCTGATCGATGGCTGTGTTCAAGAACATGGCTAACACCGCTGGTGCTGGCCCATTGATTGTCATCGACACACTGGTGCTTGGGTCGCACAGATCAAACCCCGAGTACAGCACCTTCATGTCATCGAGTGTTGCGATGGACACCCCCGAGTTGCCGATCTTGCCGTAAATATCGGGGCGCTCGGCCGGGTCAAAACCGTACAAGGTGACCGAGTCAAACGCGGTAGAGAGCCGTGTTGCGGCCAGACCCTCTGCTAACAAGTGGAACCGCCGATTGGTTCGTGCTGCTCCACCCTCGCCGGCAAACATTCGTGCAGGGTCCTCGCCCTCCCGCTTGAAGGGGAACACACCAGCAGTAAACGGAAAGTGCCCCGGCAGATTCTCTGAGCGCAGCCAGCGCAACTGCTCACCATGATCGACAAAGCGGGGCAACGAGAGCTTGGGTACCAGTGTTCCCGAGAGCGACTCGCGGGTTGCCCGGTCTGGGCCAGTCAGCTTGGCTACTCGCTCAGGCCAAGCCTGAAGCAGGCTGCGATTCTCTGGAGTCAGATCCACTTCGAGTTGCTGTGCGAGCTGCTCAAGGTCCTCGCTGGGCCGATCCGCCTGAGCGAGCAACTCGGCACTGCTCGCAAGTTGCTGAACCTGCCGGGCCACAGCTGACTGCTGTTGGGTTGCAGCGTGATAAGCGTGAATCTGTTCAACGATTTCAGCCAAGTAGCGCGCCCGAGAGGCAGGCAAAATCTCATCGAGCCCAGTTGAGGCTCGAGTAGAAACCCGCTGCAGCGAATCACCTTGCACTACCAAACCTTGAGCGCATAGGAGAGCCTTCAGGCACTGATACAACGCTGTGACGCCATCGTCGTTGAACCGAGATGCAACGGTTCCAAATACTGGCAGTTCCTCAAGGGGAGTATCAAACGCCTCACGGTTACGCATCATTTGCCGGGCAACATCACGCTGAGCATCCTCGGCCCCACGACGCTCAAATTTGTTGATGGCAACAACGTCGGCAAAGTCCAACATGTCGATCTTTTCGAGCTGTGAGGAGGCACCGAACTCGGGAGTCATCACATAGAGCGAGACATCCGAATACGGCAGGATTGCAGCGTCACCCTGACCAATGCCGGGAGTTTCGACAATCACCAAATCAGCACCCCAAGCTTTGGCGGCAAGAATGATCTGCGCAAGCTGTTCGGGGACCTCACTCAGCGTGGAACGCGTAGCTAGGGAACGAAAGAAAATCTGCTCCGAGTCAATCGCATTCATCCGAATGCGGTCCCCCAGCAGAGCACCGCCACCACGCCTGCGAGTTGGGTCGATTGCCAACACAGCAATGCGAAGCTTGTCCTCTTGGTCCAGTCGGAACCGGCGCAAGAGTTCATCAGTGAGCGAGGACTTGCCC
>CANJEC010000162.1 GCA_947473395.1 Actinomycetota bacterium
CGTCACGATGCCCTCAAAGTTTGCTCCCACATAGGCAGGCACTGAAATTGCGAGCGGGCCACGGGCTGACTCTTCAATCCCAAACCTGCGAGCAAGCCCTGAGGCACTGCTGTCTCCTTCGAGCACATTGTCTCGAGTCATGAGATAGACCGCATGCGAAGGCTCTGCTGAATCTGTGCTGGCTGAATCTGTGCTGGCTGAATCTGTGCTGGCTGAATCTGTGCTGGCTGAATCTGTGCTGGGGCTGAGCAACGGCGTCAGATCTCGGCCTGGCAGCGGGTGAACTTCAGTAAAGCTCAGAGCGAGCTCAGCAGAGATCTTTGCTTGATCAATTCCCGCTGCCGCAAGCAAGGTTGGAATCAGGTCCACATGCGAAGTTGGTGTGTCAGAAATTCTGGCTGCACTCGTTGCCTCAGCACCGGTTCGCACAATGGTGAAGGGAACCCGCGTTCCCTCGTCGTACAGGTTGAACCACTTCTGATGAAGACCACCGTGAGCGCCAAGGAGCTCGCCATGATCAGAACTGCGCACAAGCACAGCGTTCTCGGAACCGCCCTCAGTCACGGCCTTGCGAACACGGTCAATCGGCCCATCACCTTCTGCGTGCAGCCGGTAGTACAGGTCGCGATACTGCTGCGCGTTGCTTCTATAAATCCGCTCCACTGCCGCCGGTGGGCCATACGCCGAGTAGTAGGCCTCGCGATACGCAATCTGCGCCGCCGGTTTGGAGTGCAAATCTTCCGAGGCAGTTGGGGCTTCGGGAATATGTGGTGGGTCCATTGGGGACTCGCTCAGTGGTGAGGACCGCACCCATGCTGGAAACAACACAATGTCGTGAGGGTTGACAAAGCTCGCGACTAACAAGAATGGCCGCAAGGCTTCAAGATCTCCTGCCCGACGGCGCTGATAGCGATTCTCTAGCCAGGCAACCACCCGCTCAGCAATCAGCGGGTCTCGTACCAAACCACAATCCGCGTGCCCTGCACCATGTGGTTCGGGTCCAACCCATCCAGAGAACCCAAACTTGTCAAGCTGATTGGCATCTACGTACGCACGCACCGCTGCGGGAAGAATCTCCCCGTCTTTGGTGTTCGTGGCAACGACCTTGCCCGTAAGAGGGTCAGTGAGGTCCTCATGGGAGATGTGCCATTTACCGTCGTAGTGAGTGTCGTAGCCGGCGGCGCGGAACCAGTGACCGAGCGTGGGAACTTCACCGGGGTGCAACCAGCGCATTCTTGAATCACCAGCCAGCTTTGCCAAGCCATCCGTTTGCGTGACTCCGTGCACGTCTGGGTATTGCCCAGTAAAAAGAGTCGGCCTGCTCGGCACGCATGCCAAGGACCCGGTGTAGTGGCGATCGAAGCTCACACCATTGTCGTCAAACCATTCGCGGCCAGTCAGCGTGTTTCGCCGCCATTGCTTGACTTGCTCTGACTCGTAGGGAGGGATTGCGCGTTCCTCGTCGGTCAGAATAATCACAACATCGGGGTTGTCCGCAGGGATCATGATTTGGGAGTTCCTTTCGCTGTGCTCAGGACAATGACATCGAGGCCTGCGAGCATCCGTTGGGAGGCCCGACCCAGAATGAGGCCCAAAACTCGGGCCGCGATCTTGCCTCGCGGCGATGGGCCGGGGTCGATTGAGGTGGTCAGCGACACTCCTGTTGCACCACCTACGGGGTCGAGTCGCCAATGATTGGAAACTGATTTCACCAAGGGCGGCAACCCCTCAATTGAGTAGGCAAGTTCCCGTTCAGGTTCCCAGACTGTGACTGTCTCGATCAGCGCTAAGCGGCCGGCCTGAATGCGGCGTGCTGCACCAACACCAGAGGCTTCTGAGGTGATAAGAGCCGAGTGATCAACGCCCTTGGCCCAATCGCTAATTGAATCAAGTTGCGCTAGCTCTTGCCAGACTTGCGCAGGATTGGCAGCAATCAGGCAGGTCTTGATGATCTCTGTCATGGTGCCGTTCTAATCATGTATCACTTCAAGTGCAAACAGTACGGTGCTGATATTTCACATTTGGCGATCTCTTGGGGTGTCATGCGATCAGGTTCGAGGCTGGTACGAAATCTGCATCTCTTTGATTCCGTTGATCAGGTTGGAGTGCAATCTGCGCGGTGGCGCCTGAAGCTCTATATCTCCCCATGATGCGATGAGCTCCTCGAACAGCACGCGAAGCTGCAATCGAGCCAGATTGGCCCCTAGGCAGAAATGCTCCCCAACGCCAAAGGACAGCTGTCGATTCGGGCTGCGAGTGATGTCAAAGCGGTGCCGGTCCTGAAACACCGCCGGATCGCGGTTTGCACCCGCATAGAACATGATGACCTTGTCGCCCTGAGTTATCTGCTGGCCGCCAACTTTCACATCACAGGTGGCAGTTCGACGGAAGTGGTGGATCGGTGGTTGCCACCGCAGGATTTCTTCCACCGCACCGGGAATGAGCGACGGGTCCTGGCGCAGAAGTTCAAATTGCTCCGGGTGCTCGAGCAGAGCAAGCAGCCCGTGCGATGTGGCAGTTCGTGTGGTTTCGTTCCCCGCCACAATCAGGAAGACAAAGAACAGGGTGAACTCCAGATCATCAAGTTTGCGACCATTCACCTCGGCAGAGAGTAGGTCTCCTGTCAGGTTGTCTTCTGGGTTCAGCCGGGCGCGCTGTGCCATCTCGGAGGCGTAGGCAAAGATCTCTGCAACGGCTTCCATCGCTGTCTCTGGGGTTGGTGCAACCTCTGGGTCTTGGTCATCGATGAGCGAGTGGCTCAACTCATACAGTCGGTGACGATCCGCAACCGGCACCCCCACAAGCTCGCTAATGGACCACATGGGGATGATGGCTGCAACATCGGCCACGAAGTCACAGGAGTCTTGCTTCGCAAGCTGGGCGAACACAGCGCGAGTCTCGGCACGCATTGTGGGTTCGATCGTACTGATTCGCTTTGGCGTGAACGCTCGAGCCACCACATCACGAAAGTTGCGATGCTCAGGGGGGTCCATCCCGATGATGACCATGCGAAGCTGATCTAGCTCATCCGGTGACGGGTCCAGTCGCAGTGGGCCACCTACCCAACTCGAAAAGTTGCTCGGGTCAATAGACACGGCGCGCACATCTTCGTGTCGGGTGATTGCCCAGAACCCCGGGCCGTCTGACTCCTCTTGAAAGTAGAGTCCCTCAGTGTTGCGGACCTCGTCGAGCCAAGCATGTGGCGTAGCGGTCTGCCAAACAGAAGCGTCCGTTAGGTCGATCGGGGTTGAACTCATCTCAGGCCTCTTCTAGTGCGGGGTCAGACTCCACGTACTTGCGGAACTTGCGGAGCATGTGGGCATTCATCGGCCGCAACGCAAGTTGAATCAGTGGAGTCATGCGCTTTGAGCCACCGCTAAAGGTCATGGCCATGGTCCACTCCACGCGGGATCGACCATTGCCAAGATCCGTCACGATGTAGTCCTCGGCGAACGCCTCTGGCCCACCTTTAATGGTCTGATTGAAGCGAAACGCCATCCGCGAACCTGGCTCCCATGCAATGAATTCCTCCCAGCCAGTCATTCCGCCGCGCATGTGCACAGTGCGGGTAGAGCCAACTTGCAACGGGAACGGCGAGGTCCACTCGACCCCCGTGATCGGCATCGCCCAGCGGGTCCAGGACACGGCATCAAGGAAGATCTCAAAGATCCTGTCTGGGGAAGCTGCAATCTCTTGAGATGCAACCACCTTGCAGGGGGCTGTTTGGAAATAGTCGAGGCGCACTCGCTCGCACTCTGTTCGTTCAGATTCCTGGCCTGGCTGTGGCTGTTGGTTGTCCTGCTGCGTGGCCATTTTCCCCTTTGCGCGAACTTTCACTCTCGAGTGATGACCCGCAGAAAGTGAGCCAAGGCTAGGCGAAGCCGCACTCTTCGCACACGGCGTCGGCAGCATTGATGCCAGCGTGGCTCGAGAGACTGGTTGCTGCGATGAATCGGCCTGCGTCGAGTTCGTTGGTTGCGGCGTCGGCGTACTCCTGTGCCTTTGGGGCATAAGCACGAACTTGTGGCCCTGAGACGGGCTTGGTGCGGACAGGTCTAGGCATGAACTGGTTCCACGAGTTCGTCGATCGTGAGGCCATAGACGGTGACGCCGTCCCGGACAATGTCGCGTCACAGTGTTGCGTTGCCATCGAGTCGCGCTCGTACCTCGTGATGACTCACTTCGAGGACCTCGACGCGGTTGCCAGTGATAGCTCGGGCTTCGCTGCGCCAGCGTTCGACATCGGCTGACCGGAGAGATCGAGAGTGAATTGGCGGCGATCCCGATTCGGTGCAGGGCAGTGTCACGTGAACGGGCAAGGTCGAGGATTGCCTGTGCGGCGACGTTGTCGATCCTGAACACCCGGGATCACTGCCCGAACGGGGTGAACGAAGTCCATGAAGTCGACCCTATCTGATATCGGTCAAAAAACGAACAGTTGTTACATAAATGAGTTGTATGCGAAGGGGTATCGCTGTCCGTTGGTCGGTGAGGAAGCGGGTTGTATTCGAGCGGTTGGCGGGCGATACTAAATTTGTCCCGACGTACTCGGGCCGAGGACCGAAAGGTCGACTAGGCCTCAGCCGTCGGGACCTTCGCTTTTCAGGACAGCGAGCCCAGCGCCTTCTCGACGTGCCCGGGGCGGGACTCGAACCCGCACGGAGGTTTCCCTCCCGAGGGGTTTAAGCCCTCTGCGTCTGCCATTCCGCCACCCGGGCCAGCCGGACACCTCGCCCGGATGACCCATGTTACGGCCAGTGGGGCGCGGTGAGAGAACTAGCTGGTGTCAGTCGCAGAATTTGCGATGTTATGCCACTCGCTCAGCGAGCTCTTCTGGTACTGGACGCCGCCGACTGC
>CANJEC010000163.1 GCA_947473395.1 Actinomycetota bacterium
CCGGTTGGCCGCAACGGAATGCACAAGTACAACAACCAAGATCACTCCATGCTGACTGCATTGCTGACCGCTCAGAACATATTGGGTACTGGTGATCACGATATTTGGACTGTGAATGTGGACGAGGATTACCACGAGCAGTCCGAGGAACCAAGCAACTCAACAGGTAGAGATGCGCCCGTTATTGCTCGTGACGCTGCTCGGGCTAGCTCACGCTTGGGCTAACTGATCAGAGCGTCGCTCCGACACGAAGCAACTCCGGCGCCAGCCAAGTAGCTATGACACGCGAGTACTCGTCGGTGTAGTGCAGCCCGTCTGGGCGAGCTTCGGTGTTCAGGTCCCCACCTGGCTGCTCGGCCTGCCAGGTTCCGAGATCAACAAGCGAAGCTACACCGGGACGAAGCGAGACGGCCTCGGCAAGGATCTGGTTCAGGCGGTCTATTCGAGCAGGGTCAGACTCAGGAAGGTTGCTAAAGCCTTGATCAAGTCCCGCGTTGATATGAGCCTGCGTCAGAACCTCAACTCTGGCACCCGTGCTTCCAAGCAGGTCAATAGCTGACAGAAACTCCGACAATACGTAGCGATCTACCGCCGGGTCACCAATATGGCGGAACCGACTGTCTCCGGGAAAGCGTCGATCTACGACCTCCCAAATGCTTGAGGAAAGCACCACGATCTCGGGTCTGAACCCATTCAGCCAGCGGGGAATCTGCTGACTCCAGTCACAGTCATCTCGAAAAGAATCAATGTCTTGTTGAAAGCGAAACCCTCCTCCTCGTGCAATCGGACATCCAAACTCAGCCGCATTGAACACTCGTATCTGTTTCGTGGAGTCTGCCCACTCCTCCAGGCCAAACCCGTAGCCGTGAGCAACCGAATCACCTACCACCAACACGCTGGGTCTGACCTGAGGGGAAAGCTGCCTTCGGGGCGTAACCGCAGGTACCTCTGGCAGTGGGCGTTGCACGTCCAAAACCCCACCAGATTCCGGCAAGGTAGCCAACTCCGCAGCAGCAGAGGGGACGTTCGCTGCGCCACGGAGTTGCTCTTCGATCCATGTCCGCAGCATGCCAGCACCCCTCGTGCTCACAGCCACCCCATCGGGTCGCAGCGAGCTATCAAACTCGCCTTCTGGCCAGCGCTGCATTGCAGTTGCCAAGTCCAAGAACTGCAGGCCTCGACTCTGCGCCACCTCTGCTAACAGAGCGTTGTAACGATCGACGCGGAAGTCCTCATTCTCGGCAAAGCCCGGCCCGGGTGCGCCCTGCATCGCAGCAAGACCCTTGGCAACTCGCAGAACTTCCCTATCTGGATCGGGCTCAGGCGCCGGGTCCGAAATGATTGCCGGCGCAGTGGTATTTCGCATGTGCGGCACACTGAGCAGCACGACCTTGGTCCCCGTTGCAGAGAGTTGATCTACAAGGTCTGCAATGTCAGTGCGGATGAAGTCCTCAATTTCAGGGGAATCCGAAAGCTGCCACGGGGATTCAGTTGCAAGCCTGCGAGGCGAGACATCGCGTGTGGAACCCACAACGAGCACGTACTCGGGCTTCTCCGCCTGAACCGATGAAATCCACCCCTGCCGAACTCCGGCGCATCGCTCGACGTCCCGCTCCACTCGCCCATCCGAGAGGGAGACCCAGCCGCCAAGGGCCAAGCCGCAGTCAGCTACTCCATGCGCCGAGTTCTGTAGACCCTCAGATTCTCCAGCAGTCGCAGTGATGGATTGAGCAAACCCATCGCCGATGGACAGCGTTCGCAGTGGAGCGGGGGGAGGCAAGGTGGTTGACACCTCCGGGGAGATCGCTGATGCCAAACGGAGCGAGGAGGGCTTTTCAAGGTTGCTCGTAGTCAGGAAACTGCCCACGAGTACCACCACTGCCACTGCAGTACCTGCGATCAACACTGCACGCCCCTTCAGTCGGACGCCCAGTCGCACTGGGTTCTCGAGCATGCGAAACATGATGACTGCGCAAGGCAACGTCACTGCAAGGCGCAACCCAAAGAGTGGCCATTGCGACAGTCCTGTTCGGGCCGGCGTCAACCATAAGAAAATTGGCCAGTGCAGCAGATACACCCCGTAACTGATACGTCCGAGCCACAGCAGAGGAGGTAGCGAGAGCGCCCTACTGAAGATGCTCTTCTGCAGACTCGCTGAGATGATCACCGAGGTACAGGCTGCTGTCAGAAGGAACCCCCATGGATACAACCAGTCGCTTCGCAGACGAGCTACGTGCCACATCCATGCGGTGATACACGCTGCTACAACGCCGAACAGCACCAAGACTCGTTGCAGCAGAACGGAATACACCTGCGTTCGACGCAGCGTGAAACAAGCTAGGAGTGCACCCATCAGAATTTCGGCAGCACGGGTCTCGGTACCGAAATAGGACCGGTCAATTGCACCCTGCGCAAGTAATCCATTCGCTATGGCCGAGAGCAAAATGAGCACTGCTAGCACCATGGCGAGCAGTCGTAGGCGCTTGCGCTGGGTACCTCTCCCCTTCAACAGCAGGACACCCATAACAATGAGGGGGAGGATCAAGTAGAACTGCTGCTCTACAGCCAGACTCCAAAAGTGCTCGAGCGGGCTAGGCGCAGCAAACTGCGCACCATAGGACCGGTCAGCCCGGATGAAATGCCAGTTCAACAATGACAGCAGCGAGTAAGGCACATCAGATCGCAGATCACGAAGCTGCTCCGTGTCCCACACTCCTGCAGCACCCATGGCAATGACCAGCGCGATCGTGACCCAAGCTGCGGGTAGAAGTCGACGACCGCGACGAGACCAGAACCTGCGGTAATCAAGCTTTCCAGCAGAGACCCACTCCCGAAGCAGCAAAGACGTGATCAGGAAACCGGACAAGGTAAAGAATGCAGACACTCCAAGGAATCCCCCCGGAAGCCACCTGAATCTTGCGTGGTAAATAAGGACAGCAAGGACTGCAAGCGCACGCATGCCGTCTAGCGCTGCAACCTGGCCGAGGGGGGCTACAGGTATTCCTTGCAGGCGTATATTCGCAGGGCGATTCGGGCTGGTTCCAGCACTTGTTGGAGAGGACCCACTAGGGGCAGCTACGTCGGCCGTACCCATGATCTACTCAACAATAGGTGGGCCACTGGGTTGAATCTTGGACATCAGGTATTTCCCAGGGGCAGTCTGACGCAGCCGTTCCGAGACTCTGGGCGCTCGAAGTGCCAGGCCCCACCAAGTAACCCTAAGTTCTGTCTCGACCATGGTTCGAACCACAGCCATCTTTGAAGCCCCCGCAACACGATCCACAAACACAATCGGAAGCTCAGTAATCACCAAGTCGGCCGAAGAAAGCCGATAGGCCGTCTCAATCTGAAACAAGTAGCCGTTCGCTGTTGTTCCATCGATATCAATTCGCTCAAGTGCAGTTGCCCGGTAAGCACGAAACGCAGTTGTCGCATCAGCCATCCGCAACCTGAGCATGGCCCTGGCATAGGAATTGCCCCACTGCGAGAGCTGCCGCCGAAGCCATGTCCAGTTCGGAACCGAGCCGCCTGGCACATAGCGCGAACCAATTGCCACATCGGCTCCGTTATCCACAGCTGCGATCAGCCCCGGCAACACACTTGGATCATGAGAGAAGTCGGCATCCATCTGGATAATCACCTCATAGTGAGCATCCAACGCATGGCGGAACCCGTGACGGTAGGCGGCGCCCAAACCTGCCTTGCCGGGACGGTGAATCACCTCGATGCCTCCCAGCTCGGCTGCCGCCGCGTCTGCAATACGGCCCGTTCCGTCTGGGCTGTTGTCATCGCAGATAATCACATGCAGGTCAGGGCAAAGATCCCGAATCGTCTCGAGCAGGGGCCGGATATTCTCGGCTTCCTGATATGTGGGGATCACAAGGGTTCTTTGCACGTCCAGACTGTACCGTCAGGCGATGCTTTGCCTTGCTTTGCTTAGGTCGGCTTCGCCCGATTTCCTAGTTAGCGGCAGCGTTGATACAGCGAAAACATGTTGGCTTCAGTGACCATGCAGTAATGATCCTTGACCACCTGATTGGGTGCAGGAGAGCCGGAACCCGCACTCTGATTAGGCTCAGTCCAACCAGACCAAGCATCAGACAGAATAAGCCAGTCGTTTCGGAGCAACTCTGCCGCAAGACCGGAGTCTTTTGCGTCTGCTAAGCCGGGATCCATCTCGATGTACCGAGTACCGGGCGGCAACTCCGGAAATAAGTAATAAAAGAACGCGTCGCTGTAGTTCGCCCGCGAGAGATCTGTCGGCCCCACAATGAGCGACTCCCCCGGCTTGGAGCGTTCGCTGAGGCTGTCTGTGACTGCTTGAGCATCCTCAGCGCCTTCAGCGCTACCAAAATAAAAGACCCTGCCATTCCGGCTGATCTCGTAGCCAAACTGATTCCGGCCAAAGGTCTGACCGACTAAATCGGCGTAGGTTCGCAATGGGTAGAAGGGGATGACGGCCAGCAAAATCAAAGCAATTGGCAGGGTAGCCAACCATGCGCTTCTGCCAACCTCCCAGGTTGGCCTGGCCTGCTGTATGAGCACCGCAACTGCTGGAATACATAAGGCAAACGAGATTCCAGTCACCCAAGACAAATGTGCCGTATCGGGGCGTTGGACTGCTTGGGTGATGAGCGCAGCGCAAAAGAGCGCCGCTGGCCACAGGGCGGTTGTCCGCTGCGAACTGAGTTCCCGTTTGCGGAGCCGCCACGCACCGAAGAGCACCACGAGAATTGATACCGGCACCAGAAAGAACCACAAAAAGATTTGATGCGAGAGTGCAGGCATTGGCAGCGGCCAGCCAGAAAGCCGCAAGGCTCCGGCTCGC
>CANJEC010000164.1 GCA_947473395.1 Actinomycetota bacterium
CTCAACAATGTTCCGCATTGACGCCCCTCACCTCGCTTGGACCCTGGAGAGCTTGGTTGCAGGAACGGTGCGAAACAGAATCACGGTGAACCCAGAGGATGCACACTGGGCTCGGGTTGCCCTTGAGCGCATGCTCGAAATCACCTGAGTTCGCCAGCGAGCAGTGGCGCAAGAAAGTGGCCGGTATAGCTGTGCTTTGCTGCAGCGATGGTTTCAGGGGTTCCTTCGGCCACCACTGATCCCCCACCGCGACCACCTTCTGGCCCAAGGTCAATGACCCAGTCTGCAGTCTTGATCACATCCAGATTGTGCTCAATCACAAGAACGGTATTGCCTTGATCAACGAGCCGAGACAACACCGTCAGCAGCTTGCGGATATCTTCAAAGTGCAGGCCGGTGGTTGGCTCATCGAGCAGGTAGATCGTGTGACCGGTTGAGCGCTTTGCAAGCTCCGAGGCCAGCTTGACCCGCTGTGCCTCACCGCCAGACAGGGTGGTAGCGGGCTGGCCGAGCCGCACGTAACCGAGGCCCACATCTACAAGGGTGCGCATATGCCTAGCAATGGTGGGCTGATTCGAGAAGAAGGCCAAGGCCTCTTCACAAGGCAGGTTGAGCACCTCGGAGATGTTTAGCCCCTTAAAGGTCACCTCGAGGGTGTCTCGGTTGTAGCGAGCACCGCCGCAGACCTCGCAGGGCACGTAAATATCTGGCAGGAAGTGCATCTCGATCTTGATTGTTCCGTCTCCAGAACAGGCTTCGCAGCGGCCACCCTTGACGTTGAAACTGAATCGACCGGGAAGGTATCCGCGCACCTTTGATTCAGAGGTCTGCGCAAATAGCTTCCGGATGTGATCGAACACACCGGTATAGGTGGCTGGGTTAGATCGAGGTGTTCTACCGATGGGCGACTGGTCAATGTCGATCACTTTGTCCAACTGGTCTAGGCCCTCAATGCGCTTATGCAATCCCGGTGGAATCTTGGATCCATAAATCTGCTGCATAAGCGAACGCATGAGGATGTCATTGATCAGCGTGGACTTGCCCGAACCAGACACCCCAGTGACCGCAACAAAACACCCCAGAGGAATGTCAACATTCACATTACGAAGGTTGTGCTCGCGGGCGCCCTGAATCTTGAGCCACTGCTCGCCTGGCTCCCGTCGAACCTCGGGAAGCGGAATGGAACGCTTGCCGGACAGGTACTGCCCCGTGACCGACTCTTTTGCACGCAGCAACCCTTTGAAGCTGCCGGAATGCACGACTCTTCCGCCGTGTTCGCCTGCACCCGGGCCAACATCAACAATGTGGTCGGCAATGCGAATGGTGTCCTCATCGTGTTCCACCACGATCACGGTGTTACCCAAATCTCGTAGCCGAATCAGCGTCTCGATCAGCCGATGGTTATCGCGTTGATGCAGACCAATGGATGGCTCGTCGAGCACATAGAGCACGCCCACTAAACCGGAACCAATCTGTGAGGCCAAGCGAATCCGTTGAGCCTCACCGCCCGAAAGCGTGGCAGCGGAACGGGCAAGGGACAGGTAATCCAAGCCCACATCGCATAAGAACTTGAGCCGAACGTTGATCTCTTTCAGGATGCGTTCAGCAATCAGAGTCTGACGCTCATCTAGGTGTAGGTGGAGCAACTTATCGGTGGCCTCGGCGATCGACAGGCTGCAGAGTTGATGCATGTTGAGCCCATCAACAGTGACGGCAAGTGCATAGGGATTCAACCGGGCACCATCGCAGGTGGCACACGGGACAAGACGCATATACCCCTCAATGGCATCGCGTGAGGAGTCGGTTTCGGCCTCGCTATGACGACGTTTGAGATAAGGAATCACGCCCTCGTACTTGGCTGAGTAACTTCGCGTTCTGCCGAATCGATTCTTGAACTTGACTGCAACGCGAGTTGAGTCCTCAACTCCAAATAACAACAACGTCTGCTGCTTTTTCGGAAGCTTCTCAAAAGGAGTGTTGATCTCGATCTCGAACTCTTCGCAGACTGACTCCAACAGGCGGTGAAAGTACTTTGCGTGGCCCGAGGCCCAAGGAGCGAGTGCGCCTTCGGCGACGGAGACCTCTGGGTCTGGCACCACCAGTTCGGGGTCGACCTCGAACAAGGTTCCCAAGCCATCACATGCGGTGCAGGCCCCATAGGGAGTGTTGAATGAGAAGTTTCGTGGAGCGAGTTCCTCGAAACTTTTGCCATCAGATGGGCGGGCCAGCTTCTCAGAAAACGTCAGCGTTTCTGACTCCGCATCAGCTCCGGCATCTTTGGCGGCAAGCAGCTCGATCTGTGCCACTCCCTCGGCCAATGTCAGCGCTGTTTCCATAGAGTCGGTCAGGCGCCGTTCAATGCCATCTCGCAACACCAAGCGGTCAACAATTACCTCGATAGTGTGCTGCTCATAGCGGGCAAGGTCGAGCTCTACTGGAAGCTCGTGTACCTCGCCATCTACGCGAACACGACCAAACCCTTGGCTAGCAAGGTCAACAAAAAGCTGCTCGTAGGTTCCCTTGCGACCACGAATGACCGGGGCAAGCACTTGAAACCGTGTGCCCTCGGGTAGGGCCAAAATGCGATCCACGATCTGTTGTGGAGTTTGGCGAACTAGTGCTTCGCCAGTTTCGGGATCATGGGGTTCGCCTACTCGAGCAAACAACAGACGCAGGTAGTCGTATACCTCGGTGACCGTGCCAACCGTTGAGCGCGGATTGCGAGAGGCCGACTTCTGATCAATGGAGATTGCCGGGGATAACCCCTCGATCACGTCGACATCGGGCTTATCCATCTGCCCTAAGAACTGACGCGCATAGGAAGAGAGTGACTCCACATAGCGTCGTTGACCCTCGGCGTAGATGGTGTCGAAGGCCAACGAAGACTTGCCCGACCCAGATAATCCGGTGAACACAATGAGCTGGTCCCGTGGGAGGTCAAGCGAGACATCACACAAGTTGTGTTCGCGTGCCCCTCGAATAGTGATGCGATCGAGTGCATGATGCGACTGTGCTCTCTTAGGAGCAGCAGTCTTGCCTGTCGGTACTACAGCCTTCTTGGGTGCAGCGGGCTTAGGTGCAGCAGCCGCCTTGGGTGCAGCTGCCTTGCGGGGAGTGGCGCTTGTTCGCACCTTGGGTGTCGACATGATTCCCTAGTTTAGTTGGCGAACAGGTGTTCGTGGTTCGAGCTTGTTGAAGGCAGGAAGATTTGCGGATCTGCCCAAACAAGGTGCGGAGCGGCCTTCAGCGACTGCCATACTTGCTTGATATGGGTTCAAGCACCGGTCGCCTCTTTCGCATTACTACTTTCGGCGAGTCTCATGGCGGCGGGGTTGGCGTTGTTCTGGATGGGTGCCCCCCGGGGTTAGAACTCTCCGAGGCTGATATTCAGCCTGATCTAGACCGCCGCCGCCCGGGCCAAAGCCGCTTGGTCACGCAGCGAGATGAGTCAGACACAGTCGAGATTCTTTCTGGGGTATACGAGGGTCGAACGCTTGGATCCCCTATTGCCATGCTGGTTCGCAACGCCGATCAGATTTCTGGGGCGTACGAGGAAATGAAGACCACCTACCGGCCCTCACATGCGGACTGGACTACCGAGGCGAAATATGGGATCCGAGCAGTAGCCGGCGGGGGTAGAGCATCTGCAAGAGAAACCATCGGCAGAGTCGCAGCGGCGGCAGTGGCGCGCAAGCTTCTAGCTGAGCGCTGCGGAGTAGATGTACTTGGCTGGGTTTCGCAGATCCACAGGATCACCTCGGCCGTTGACGCTGGCCTGGTGCAACTCGCTCAGGTCGAGGCCAGTCCCACTCGCTGCCCAGACCCGCTAGCAGCCGAACTCATGGTCACAGCCATTGAGCAGGCCCGCCGCGATGGTGACTCGCTTGGCGGAATTGTTTCTTGCATCGCTCGAGGTGTGCCCGCAGGCTGGGGCGAGCCTGTATTCGACAAGCTCGAGGCCGACCTTGCCAAGGCTGTCATGTCGCTACCCGCTACAAAGGGTTTCGAACTGGGAAGTGGGTTTGGCGCCGTTGCCATGACGGGCAGAGAACACAACGACGCTTTTGTTCCCGGTGCAGATGGCAAGCCGCGCACACTCACGAATCACTCTGGTGGCATACAAGGTGGCATCTCGAACGGCGAAGAGATCAACATTCGTGTTGCCTTTAAGCCAACTGCCACGATCTCTTCTGAGCAGCAAACGGTTGACCGAGACAACAATGCCGTCACCCTGGCAGCTAAGGGTCGCCACGACCCATGCGTGCTGCCTCGAGCGGTGCCACTCGTAGAGGCAGCCATGCTGTTGGTACTCGCCGATCACTGGCTACGCCAAGAGTCGATTCGCAACAGCGCTGGGTAGTCCTAGACCGAGTGCTAGCTAGGCCCCGCCGGCAGTGCGAAGTTCCCTTTTCAGGTCTTTAATCTCGTCTCGCAGTCGAGCAGCTTCTTCAAAGCGCAGTTCTTCAGATGCTGCGTTCATCTCGTCCTCGAGCAGCGAGATCAACTTGCCAAGGTCAGAGGGAGGCAGGTCCTTGAACTGTTCAGCTCGAGCGCGCTCGCCGGGTCGCTGCTTACGTTTGCCTTGGCCCGGGTAGGGCGCCTCATTCGAGGTTCCCCGCAGCTGATCCAAGATATTGGTCACTGGCTTAATAATCGTCTTGGGGTCGATCCCGTGCTCCAAGTTGTACGCCTCTTGCAAGCCTCTGCGCCGGTTGGTCTCGGAGATTGCTTTGGTCATTGAGTCGGTCACGCGGTCCGCATACATAAAGACTTGACCGCGTACGTTGCGTGCAGCGCGACCAATCATCTGAATGAGCGAG
>CANJEC010000165.1 GCA_947473395.1 Actinomycetota bacterium
ATCGGCATAGGTCAGCACGACCTGACCGGAGATGACGAACCCCCAGTGGGGCGAGGCACAGGTGTCCCGCTCCAGGCCCTCGAGTAGCGGGGCGATGTCGGTGCCTGCGCCTAGCGAGAACCACTCGCCAGCTACTGAACCCATTCCTGGGATCTCTCCAAACCCGTCGAGTTGGCGGGCGACTGCCCCAGGAACCTCTAGCACCACTGGAATGTCGTTCTTTGATACACGCATTGCTGTACTCCCTGGTTTTGCGACCCGCAGAATCGGATCGTCCTCAGGATGATGCGAGGACCCCCTTTCCGGCGCTCGGTGAGACATCGGTGATCTGCCGGTTACTCCCCTGTTGGCAGCCAGCCTTGTGACATACAATGCGCCCGTGGAGTTCCGGTTGCTCGGCAGTGTGGATGTGATCGACGGGTCCGGACCCGTACCGCTCGGCGGACCAAGGCAACGGTTACTTTTAGCCTCCCTCCTCGCAACCCGACGCCAGGTTGTATCGCTCGACTGGCTAACAGAAGCGCTGTGGGGCGAAGACGCTCCCAGCACTGCACGCTCCACCCTGCAGACCTCGGTATCGAAGCTCAGAAGGCTTTTCTCTACCGACCCGCTCGTGACACTCAACAGCCGGCCGCCGGGCTACCTCCTCGATCTGCCACTCGAGGCAGTAGATGCCGACTGCTTTGAGTCCTACCTAGCTGCAGCTCGGCAATGCGCTCAGGACCGGCCGGAAGAAGCACTCGAACTGTTCGATCGAGCGCTTGGACTCTGGGCGGGCCCGGCGTTCGCTGGGTTCGAAGACCTGCCTTGGGCACAACCTGAGGCCACCCGCCTCGAGGAACTGCGACTCCAGGCCTTAGAGGACCGCAACGAGGCTCGACTGGCGCTCGGTGATGAGGGCGCAGTTGTTTCTGAGCTGGAAGGACTTGCCCGTGCTTATCCGCTGAGGGAACGGCTCTGGTGTCTCTTGATGTCAGGGCTGAATCGCAGTGGCCGACAGGCCGAGGCGCTGCGAGTCTCAGCAGAGTTCCGTCGCCACCTTGGCGAGGAACTGGGCCTCGACCCTTCACCGGCCTTTGCTGAACTTGAGGGCCGTATCGCCGTCGGCGAACCAGGGCACACCCGCCCCACTGCAACCACCCAGTCGACGCATTCGACACAGCCAAGACAGCTTTCCGCTGCACTCGTGGGGCCGCTCGTTGGACGGGAAATGGCCCTCGATGAAATTGAAGCGGCTGTAGCGCGGGCTCGACTGGTGACGCTCACAGGCCCTGGAGGTGTAGGTAAGTCAACATTGGCCAACGAGGCTGCGCGACGACTCGCCGCATCTTTTCGCGACGGGGTCCGGGTCATTGAACTGGCTCCGGTCGCCGACCCCGCCGCAGTAGTCGCTGCAGTGGCGAAGTCCGTCCAGGCGGAACGACGATCCGAACGGACATTGAGGGATGCCGTCGTTGAGGTACTCGCCCCGCAGGAACTGCTGCTCGTCATCGACAACTGCGAGCACGTGATAGGTGCCGTTGGCGAACTGCTTGGCGAACTCATCAGGTGGTGCCCATCAGTCAGTGTGCTCGCCACGAGTCGCTCGCCGATAGGCATGGCAGGCGAGGTTGTGCGCCCCGTAGCCCCGCTCATGGTCCCCTCAGACCGCGCCACTTCGCTCACTGAGATTGCGGGAGCCGCATCTGTCAAAGTGTTCGTCGCTCGTGCTGCGGACGCGTCACCCGGATTCGAGCTGACAGAGGAGAACGCCCAAGCAGTTGCAGAGCTCTGCATCCAGCTTGACGGATTGCCGCTTGCGCTTGAGCTTGCAGCTGCGCGTATGGGATCGATGACCCCAAGCCAACTTGTTGATCGGCTGACAGAGCGCTTCGCACTACTCGGCAGCGGCCATGGGCGAGAGGAGCGGCACCGGTCACTACGCGATGTTGTTCAATGGTCCTACGTCCTACTCGATTCCGCGGAGCGGGAGCTCTTCAACAGACTCTCGGTTTTTGCAGGCGGCTTTGACTTGGTTGCAGCAGAGCGCACCTGTAGTGGCGGGGAGATCGCCAGCGAGGACCTGGCCTACTTACTGAGCGGCCTGGTTGACAAGTCACTGGTCGTGGCTTCTCAGTCCGGGGGTCAGTTCCGTTACTCCCAGCTTGAGACTCTGCGCCAGTTTGGTAACCAACGCCTTGCTGAGCAGGCCGACGGACTGCACATCCACCGGGCCCATCTGGCCACATTCACGGAACTATCAGTCTCTGGGGCACTCGCACTCGAAGGCCCAGAAGAACGGCAGTGGTCAATTCGCCTCAACCGTGACGCCGACAATCTGCGCTCTGCCCTCACAACAGCGATCGCCGTAGACGATGCCGATTCAGCATTGCGCATCGTCGTGTCAATGAGCGAACCCGGGTTCCGCGCCATTCGATACGAAGTGGTCGACTGGGCAGAGACCGTCGCCGCCATGGACTCAGCAGCCGACCACCCGCTGCGGCCTACTGCACTCGCCGTAGTCGGCTACGGAGCGTTCGTCCGCGGCGAACTCGATCGAGCGGTCGAACTCGCCGACCAAGCAATCGGCCTTCGCTCACAGCATCGAGTGGAGTCCTGCGGCATGCCCGAACGCGTCCTCGGCAATGCACTCTTTTATCAGGGACACAGCGACACCGCAGTGGAGTGGATGAACCAGATGGTGGATGTCGCTCGCGACACAGGCAGAATTGGCCGCCTAGCGCATGCGCTCTACATGCGTTCGGTCGCCCAGACGAGCATCGGCGATCCAGATGGTGGCGCCCGATGGGCTGAAGAAGCCCAAAAAGTTTCTGCTTCTCTTGAAAATCCAACGGCTTTGTCGCAGGCGGCCTACGCAGCTGGTTTGGCGGCAGCTCATTCGAACCCTGTGAAAGCGTTGCGGCTTCTTGAGGAGTCCGCTGAGCTAGCTGACTCCGTAGGAAACCTGTGGCTGCGCTCCTTCGCTAGAACAGAAGCAATGTGGCTCCGGGCTATGAACGGAGAGATCGAGGAGGCACTCGGCGGCTACCGAGAGGTCATCGGCACTTGGTTCAGGGGCGGGGACTGGGCAAATCAATGGCTCAGCCTGCGACACGTAGCGGGGATTCTCGCTAGCCGGGGTCGTGACGAAGAGGCTGCGCTGCTTTCTGGGGCTCTACGAGCCGCTGGCGCCGCTGCAGCACTGCCCTTCGCACCGCTTGACGCAGACGAACTCGCCGGACTCAACCGGGAACTTGCCACCCGCTTGGGCGAGGACGCTCTTGCTGCAGCAAGTAGTAAAGGCGCATCGATGCGCGCTGATGCAGCAGTCGCACTCACACTCGCCGCGATTGACTCGGTCTTGTCCTCAACGACCTGAACATGTCTGAGAAGATCCACGCTCAACTGCGATGTAGCTCAACTAGGCGCTAGGCCCGCACTCGTGCACCAGTTGGGTCATAGAGCGGATCGGCTCGCACCTCGGCCGCAACGGCAACCCCAAATACTTCCACCGAGACTGCTGTCCCTGGCTCCGCAAGTGATGTCGGCAGCCATGAGTAGGCGATCGACACGCCCAGCGAATAGCCCTGACCTCCGCTGGTAATGCGCCCCACAATCTCGCCGGTGGGCAGCGAGACGGGCTCGTTGCCCATCGCCACCGACTGGCTATCGGCCAGCACGAGGCAACAAAGGCTCTGCTCGCCACCCGTGCTTGGGTCGGGCAACGCATCACGACCGATGAACTCATGATCAAGACGCACCGCAAAACCCAGCCCCGAGGAATACGGGTCAGTGTCATTCGTGATGTCACTCCCCCATGCCCGGTACCCCTTCTCTAAGCGAAGCGAGTCAATCGCACGGTAGCCACCTGGCACTAGGCCAAAGGGCGCACCGGCCTGCACGAGCGTGTCCCACAATCGAACCCCAAATTCGGCAGCGGGGTACAACTCCCAACCGCTCTCACCAACGTAGGTAACCCGCAGCGCCCAACACGGCACCTCGCCAATCGTGATCTGACGCGCCTGCATATAGCGAAAAGACAGATCATCGGCGCTAACCGATTCAACAATGGAGCGTGCGTTCGGACCCCACAGACCAAAGCAGGCTAAGGAGGATGTGACGTCACGAATAGTCACCGATCCATCAGTTGGCGCATGTGATGAAATCCACGACATGTCGTGTCGGCCAAATGCAGTACCCGTCACGATCAGGAAGCGGTCGGTAGCGAGTCGGGTAATTGTGAAGTCACATTCGATCCCACCCCGCGAGTTGAGCATCTGGGTATAGGTGATCGATCCCGGAGCCTTGTCGATCGAGTTGGTACACAACTCCTGCAGAAACTGAACGGCGCTGGGACCAGAAATCTCGATCTTTGCAAAGGAGGATTCATCGAACAGTCCGGCAGTGCTGCGAGTCGCAAGATGCTCAGTCACAATGGCCGTAGACCAGTGCTGGCCAGCCCAACCGCGTGGCCGTTGATGCTCATGCGCTGGGTCGTCATTCGAGGAATACCAGTTGACGCGCTCCCATCCGCTTTTCTCGCCAAACTCTGCATCCAGCGCTCGGTGGCGTTCGTAGGCAGGCGGTACGCGCAACGGGCGGCCGGCCAAGCGCTCGTGATTCGGGTACGCAATGTCGTAGTAGGTGCTGTACACCTCATCGGTGCGCGCCAAGCTGAACCCGCGCGACTTGTACTGCGGGCCGAAGCGTCGACTGTCCATCTTCCACAGATCCATCGGCGGTTCGTCATTCACGATCCACTCGGCCATGACTTTGCCGTTGCCACCAGCACCCGCAATGCCATGGGCACAGAATCCGGCGGCCACGTAGAACCCATCG
>CANJEC010000166.1 GCA_947473395.1 Actinomycetota bacterium
TCAAATGCAGTCAAAATGAGAAAGCGAATCTCTGGGTGCAGAGAGTGCAGATCTCGACATACATCAATTCCGCTCCCATCGGGAAGTCGCACATCGAGTACCACCACATCGGGCATCTGCTGAGGGATCAACAAGAGCGCTTCCTCAGCTGAACCTGCTTCACCGACCACAGAAAGATCGTCAGTGGCCTCTATGAGTTCGCGGACCCCACGTCGAACGATCTCGTGATCATCAACTAAAAACACCGTCGCCATTCGAGCATTATCGCATATATCTCTGTGTCCGGAGCGGTCCCTTCGGGCCATGCGTATATTTGTTCAATCTTGAAGGTGTACAATAAATTGAAGGAAGAGGGTCTGCTCTATCTTGTTGCTGACTAATTGGGATGAGGAGACGAATTGTCAGGATCAGCCGAATTTTCGCTGAGCGGTGTCTCGGACATGGCCCCAATTCTCAGTGCAGTCGCTCAGGCCGCTCTGATCGTCAATCCTGAAACTGGAGAGATTGTTCTGGCCAATACGCGGGCCGCAGAACTGTTCCTGTGCTCAGTTGAAAAGCTTGAAACCCTAGTCGTAGAGGACCTGATTCCTCGCAGATCAGGGGCCGAACACGTTGCCCTCAGGGGTAAGTTTCTTCCTGGCGACATCACTCGAAAGATGGCTAAGGGCCGCGCAGTAGTGGCAAGGCTCTGGGACGGTTCAGAGAAGTCCCTAGTGGTGTCACTCGGAAACATGCAGCTAGGCAGTCAGTCTCTGGTCCTTACACTGCTGAGAGACGTCACGGCGACTAGGTCTCGGGACGACTCCATGCTCCATATTCTGGAAGCTCTGAACTACATAGAGATTGGACTCATTGTTCTAAAGTCTGATCCGCTCGTCATTGTCCACGCAAACGAAAGAGCGTGCCGACTCTCTGGCTACAACTTGGAGGACCTAGTCGGGCGATCCCTCGGAACCCTTGGGATTGCCTTCTCTGAGGATTCCCTTCTCCCTGAGCCGGGCGTCAAGGGTTCCTCTGGTCACAGGCCAATCAGTGAGCAGTCGATGATGCGACAGGACGGATTAGTCGCGCCGGTGCAGGTCGAATTTGCCAGACTCCGACCGGAGGACTCACCGAGTGATGGCGTTCTCATGATTTTTCGCGACTTGCTGGCTCGCCGCAGGATGGAGAACGCCAGGCGGGCTTCTGAGTTGCAAGAAGAGGAAGAGCGGCGACTGCGACTTGTTGGAAGGGAACGCGACCGCATTGCCCGAGACTTCCACGACACAGTGATTCAGCAGCTCTTTGGTACCGGGCTGAATCTTCAAGGACTTGCAGCGAGGTCCGAGGGTGACGTGAAGGAGCGACTTGAACGCTCTATCGCAGATCTGGATTCCACAATTACTGAGATTCGCAGCGCAATCTTCGACCTGCACCAGCCGATCTCTGCCGTGGATGAGGTCCGAATCCGCGTCATGCAGGTGGTCGAGGAAGCTGAACGCAACTTGGGCTTCCCGTGCGCGGTTCACTTTGAAGGTTCAACAACTGATCTCCCGCAGATCGTCGTGGACGAGATGATCCCTGTTCTTCGTGAGGGTCTGTCGAATGTGGTGAAACACAGCAGGGCCGAGTCAGTCTCGGTCACACTGAGTGCAGATTCTTCGCTGCATCTTGCTATCCACGACGACGGAGTGGGCTTTGACTGGGTGGGAAGCTCGCCACGCGGCCATCAGTATGGGATCGAGAACATGGAAGCTCGCGCGCTGCGCCTTGGAGGCTTTCTTGAGTTTAAGTCCTCCAAAAAAGGCGGAACCTTCCTCCTATGGCAGGTTCCCCTCTTCTCGAGGGATACAGCGGTTCAGAGCTCAGACTGACCGTCTCTAGCGCCTCTGCTCGCGAGCGCAGGTTGAGGTTGCCGAGCCATTGAGTGCGAAATAATCAGGGACCTTCTGCCCTTCCAGAGCAAGGCCTTGGGGTAGCAGGATGGGAGTGATGATTCGTCGGCCGCTGAGCAGGCCGGCAGTCAGGACGGAGCGCAACGCGCCGGCTCGCCCCTCTCCCTTGGCGGCTCGCGCAGGTTGCCCTCCCGGCTCGCTGCTGCCACCGGAAACCGGTGGCAGCAGTGAAGCCCAGTTGCACTGGTCCGGACCGGAGGCATCTGCTCCAGACAAGAGCACTCTCAGGTTGAAGAGCATTCTGGGGGTGAGAAGGAAATGCAGGACCTTTGGCACTACTCGCGCCTAGTTGGTCGCGTGAGTATGAGACACGCAAACGAATTCTGCTTGGCCTTCACGAGGATAAGGAATACGCATGGTTGCAGAGGTTCTCTCTAATGAGGCCACGCTGGATATCAGCGGGACTCCTCAGAAGTCTGGGCCGGGGGAAGGCGCTCACCGCCCGGCCCCCGACCCAGGACCGCTCAGTTTGATCGAGTCCCCCGAGATACAGGTCTGGGGGGATGATCAGGTTTTTGAGTTCACCACAAGAATCCGTGACCGTGAAGCACGCTGCTTTTGGGCAAATGGCAGCGTGTCAGGAGACGACGAATTGATTGAGCGGATCGGTCGAGCGTTTCCCACGAACGAATGGACTCTCGATCCAATCGCGGTCGCTCATGCCGTAAGTCAGGTCGTGATCTACCCCGTGCACATCGCGGTGAGTTCAGATTTCACAGCTTCTGACGAAAGTTCGAACGAGGGTGATCCCACCGACTCTTCTCCTCAGCAGATTGCTTGCGGGTAGCAGCAGCCTGCAGGGAGCAGGCCGGACGACACGATCTGAATCCGAGCCTCTGTAAAGCGAGGAGCGAGGTGAAGCATGAGCAACAACGAGGTGTCCTACGACTGGTCCGGTCTTGAGGTCCTGTCGTTTGACGATTGCCTTGAGCGACTGTCTCTTGCTTCGGTGGGTCGAATTGGATTTATTGACGGGGGAAGTCCCGCGATTCTGCCAGTCAATTTTGCTCTTACCGGACTGTCCATTGTCTTTCGAGCAGGCTATGGATCGAAGCTGAGTTCGGCGACAGCACTGCAGCCAGTCTGCTTTGAGATTGACGCATGGAATTCCCTAGACCACACCGGATGGAGTGTTCTGGCTAAGGGCTTTGCAGGCGAGGTAGTAGCGGAAGAGGAAATCGAGCAGCTGAGTAGGCTTCCGGTGAGACCATGGAGTCACCCCGAACTCCGCGAGATCTGGGTTCGGATCGTGATTGAAGAACTGACTGGACGACGGATTGCTCCATAATCACACGGTGTCGAAGGCCCGCTGAGCGTTCAGCGGAGTTATTCGTGGCCACCAGATTTTCGTTACCGAAGTATCCGGGTCGGGTAGTTTTGGCGAGGTGATCTTTAACACAAAACTGGTTCGGGCAGTTCTTGCAGGCATGGTTGCGGTGCTTGGCGTTTCGGCATGCAGCGAGTCGGGAACAGCTTCTCCGGCTTCTTCAACCGTAGAGTCAACGATCAAGGGTGAGTCGGCGGTCTCAACCCCTGCGGATTCGCCACCAACCGAGTTTTCGGGTGGGGATTTTTATGCAGTCCCCGAGCCGTTGCCAGATGGGGCCCACGGCCAGCTGATCCGCTACGAGCCCTTGGACCAATCTGGCAACTCCGATCCGACTCTTAAAGCCACGGGCTACCGAATCATGTATCTGTCTGAGTCAATTGCAGGTGTTCCGATAGCAGTAACTGGCGTGGCCAGTGTGCCCACCGCTGAGGCTCCAAAGGGCGGGCGGCCGCTAGCGACTCTTGCGCACGGCACAACTGGAATCGCTGATGAGTGCGCACCATCCAAAGAACTCACACGTCTTGACATGGGTCTTGCTATTTCTGCGTTGGGCGCAGAGTTTGTCATTGCCGGAACTGACTATGAGGGCCTTGGCACGCCGGGTCGGCACCCCTACTTGGTGGGCGAGAGTGAAGGGCGCTCCACCATGGATGCCATCGTTGCGGCCGGGCAACTTCCAGATGCCGACCCTGGTCAGCGGGTAGCTATTTTGGGCTATTCCCAAGGAGGCCATGGCGCACTCTGGGCATCTCAGGTTGCAGCAGACTGGACCCCAGAATTGCAGGTGGTGGGGACCTTCGCTGGTGCACCGGCTAGCGAAACCGACGTGGTGTTTGCTGCGGCGCCAAATCTGGCAGGGTTTGCCTTCATGCTGGTTGCTGGCTACGCAGCGGCTTACCCACAAGCTGACCCTGCACTGTTTCTCACCGAGCTTGGGCTATCTCGTCTTGATGAGGTCGATACTGGCTGCGCAGCTGAACTCATTGCGGGATTCTCGGGTACTAACCCAACCGAGTTGGTCCGCATGGAAGGTCCAGCAACAGAACCTTGGAAGTCCTTGGCCGCAGAGAATATTGCAGGCAGCAAAAAAACCAACGACGCTCCGACTCTGATTATTCATAGTGAGAAAGACGAGACCGTGCCGATCTTCTTTAGCGAAGTTCTGCTGAGTCGCATGTGTGCCAACGGCCAAGTGGTCGAACGTAGGGTGCTTCCCGAGGGCGGCCACGGCGCAGCGGCCCTTCCTGCCTATCAGCAAGCACTGACTTGGGTGCAGGAGCGCTTTGCTGCCGACCCTCCTGCTCCGGTCAACTCCTGTTAGTCGTTTTCTCCTGAAACCTCGTTTATGTGAGCACCTTGGAGAGCTAGCTGACGCTGCCGAAAGTTCGGTCCGGCAATGACGATTCGCTCCAGGTCTCCGGGTTGGGCGTGCGGAGTGCCCTCTGGCCAGAGTCCCTCGAGGGCGCCATAGGGCATGGCTAGTTCCA